>JACIWY010000116.1 GCA_014360745.1 Chloroflexota bacterium | reverse complement strand
CTCATCCAGGACGTTGCTGGCGTAGGCACCGGGCGGCAGGGTGAAACGCAGCACCAGCCCCTCTGCATATGAAATGGCCACTTCGCCCAAGGGGACGCGGAAAGGCCGCCGGGCACCTTCCAGAGGCACGCCGGGAAGGCGCCAGTCATCTAGCGTGAGCCCTTCCTCCTCTAGGATCCGCCGTTCGCGTTCGCCCGGGCGCCCCTGGGCAAGGCGCACCTTGGAGCTATAAAGGGGACCGGAGGGGCTGATCTCTAAACGGTCGGCCCGGGGCTGTTCGGCGACAGGGTCTTCCACCAAGAAAAAGGCGCCGTTCTCATGCTTGACGGCCAGATCCCCTTGTTCCAAAAGCCCCCACGTGGGCAAGCGCTCGTCCAATAGGCGGTTAAAAAGAAAAGCCTGATAGGCGGCGACGAGCAGCCGCTTGATCCATTTGGGAATTTGGCGAACGGCGATCTGAGGGGCCCGGCCTTGGGCCAGGATGGCCAGCGTCTCGCGTTCGGCGCGATCGGCCGCCGGCCAGGCGGCCAACGCCTCCTGATAGCGTCCGGCCTCGTACAGCTCGCGGGCGCGGCGCACCGGCTCGATGTCGTCGTCTCGAGGGGAGCCCAGATAAAGCCGCAAAAACCCCTCGACATCGCCCTTGATCAAACAGCGCCCCAGAAGATGGCTATCGCCGCGCAGGCCAAACCGTTGGTAGCCGAATCCGTTAGGCACCCCTTCGGCTTGGAGTGTCTGCAAAATGCGGCGGGCGGGCTCGACCGCCTCGGGGCCGACGTCGCGGATGCGCACGATGAAGCGATTGCCGCGCAGATGGCCGATCTTTAGCCGGTTGCGGTGACGCGCGGCCCACAACACCCGAATATCGGGCAACTCGAGGGCCAACAAACGCTCGGGATCCACGCCCTCTATCGATAGTGTCTGCCGGGTCACGGCTTCAGCGTCCTTAAGGCCGGCACTGGAGAGAAGGCGTTGTGGCACGCCCAGTGCGGTGGCGATCCGTTGCATGGCCCGTTGAGTGCTGATGCCGCGCTTCTCAATGGCAAACAAGGTATGCTGGCCCTGGCCAGTGGGGCCATAAAGGGGGATCTCCTCGACGATGAAATCCTCCGGTTCGACGCGCTGCCTCCCACCGATGCCGGGTAGATCGGCGGTGAGATAGCGGGGAAGCAGCCCGGCCTCCCGCGCTCGGCCTGGGCGCGTTGTCTTATTCATGTTGCATCTTCCTCTCTATGATAAGGGCCGAACGAATCAAACGAATCGAACAAACATTCTACGCTTCGCCGCAAATATGACGGCATTTGGCAGGTTTTCGCACTATACTCAACACAGCAAGATCTCGATTATCCCTCTTGGAGGAGCGCGATCGTGCCTATTTCACAGCCACAGATTATCATCCGTGGGGCCAAAGAGCACAACCTACAGAACCTGGATGTGGCCCTGCCACGCTTCAAACTCGTCGTCATCACCGGCGTGTCGGGCAGCGGCAAGTCGTCATTGGCGTTCGACACCCTTTACGCAGAGGGGCAGCGTCGTTATGTCGAATCACTCTCGGCGTATGCCCGCCAATTCCTCGATCAAATGGAAAAACCCAAGGTCGACTATGTCGGTGGGCTGAGCCCTGCTATTGCCATCGAGCAGAAGGCAATCAGCAAGAACCCACGTTCCACCGTGGCCACCGTCACCGAGATCTATGACTATTTGCGAGTCCTCTATGCCCGCGTGGGCACCCCTCATTGCCCCCAATGCGGGCGTGTCGTCCACGGCCAATCGGCTTCGGAGATCGTCGAACAGGTGGCAGCTCTTCCCCCTGGCGAGCGATTCCAGATCCTGGCGCCCCTAGCCCGCCATCGCAAGGGCGCCTTTCAAGACCTCCTGGCCCAGGCTCAGGCCGACGGCTTTGTCCGCGTGCGTGTGGACGGGGAGATGCGTTCCCTCGATGAGCCGATCAAGCTTGACAAAAAGCGGCATCACGATATCGAAGTGGTAGTGGACCGCCTGGTCATCCCTGAGGAGGCCTTGGAACGCGATGCCTTTTTAGCCCGCCTGACCGACTCGGTGGAGACGGCGCTTGAGCTAGGCGAGGGGTTGGTGGTAATCGCCCGCCAAGGACATGAGGATTGGCTCCTCTCCGAGCAGAACTCTTGCCCCATCTGCGGCATCAGCTTTCCCGAGTTGAGCCCGGCCATGTTCAGCTTCAATTCTCCCTTGGGCATGTGCCCCACCTGCAACGGCCTGGGCACCCAGCTCGAATTCGACCCGGCGCGCTTTGTCGAACCGGACAAAACCTTGCATCAAGGAGCGGTCAAGGTTTGGGGGCAGCTCGCGGCCAAGAAATCGAGCGGCACCTATCAGTACGCCCAACAGATCGTCGGCCAGTTCGGCCATGATCTGGACACCCCCTGGCACGATCTTTCCGAGGCTTGCCGGCAGGCCATCCTCTGGGGAGGCGTGCAAATCATCTGGCATTGGGAAAACGAGCATGGGCGTGGCGAACATCAGCACACTACGGAAGGGGTCATCCCCAACACCAAACGCCTCTATCACCAAACCCAATCGGAATGGCGGCGTCGTTATCTGGGCTCCTTCATGAGCCAGCAGCCCTGCCCGACCTGCGGAGGGCTGCGCCTGCGCCCCGAAAGCGCCGCGGTCACCGTGGGGGGCCGGCGCATCTATGAGGTGACAGCCATGAGCATCGGCGAGGCACGCGCTTGGGTGCAGAGTCTACGCCCCGCGAACGCAGCGCGAAACGACGCGAACAATGGCCATCCTCAACCTTTGAACGCCGAACAATTGACCATCGCCGATGAGGTGCTCAAAGAGATCCAGGGCCGTTTAGAGTTCTTGATGAACGTGGGCCTGCACTATCTGACCCTCGACCGCCCCGCGCCCACCCTCTCCGGCGGCGAGGGCCAACGCATTCGTCTGGCCAGCCAGATCGGTTGTGGCCTGGTGGGCGTGCTCTATGTTTTGGACGAGCCCAGCATCGGCCTGCACCAACGCGACAACCGCCGTTTGTTGGATATGCTGGAACGCCTGCGCGATCTGGGCAACACCGTCCTCGTGGTCGAACATGACGAAGAGACAATGCGCAGCGCCGATTGGATCGTCGATTTGGGCCCCGGCGCCGGCATCAACGGGGGTCGGGTGGTGGCCGCCGGCACCCCGGAGGAGATCATGGCCCATCCAAGCTCGCTTACCGGGCGCTATCTGCGCGGTGAGGAGACGGTCCATTCCCCCAGCGGGCGGCGTCGCGCCATGAACGGCAAATGGCTGACCATCATCGGCGCGCAGCAGAACAACCTCAAAAACCTAGACGTGCGTTTTCCTCTGGGCTTGTTCACCTGCGTTACCGGGGTGTCCGGCAGCGGCAAATCCTCCCTCGTGGCGCAGACGCTCTTCCCGGCGCTGGCCAACGCGCTGCACGGCGCTGGCCATACCGTCGGCGCCCACCAGCGCATCGAGGGCATAGAGGCGCTGAACAAAGTCATCAACATCACCCAAGAACCCATCGGCCGCACACCGCGTTCCAACCCCGCCACCTATACCAATGTGATGGGCCCGATCCGCGAGCTCTTCGCCCAGCTTCCCGAAGCCAAGGCGCGCGGCTATGGCGCCGGCCGCTTTAGTTTTAACGTCAAGGGAGGTCGCTGCGAAGCCTGCATGGGCCACGGACGCAAGCGCGTCGAGATGCACTTTCTCCCCGATGTCTGGGTAACCTGCAACTTGTGCAAAGGCAAACGGTTTAACCGCGAAACGCTGCAAATTCGCTACAAAGGCAAGAACATCGCCGATGTCCTCGATATGGACGTGGCCGAAGCGCTCGATTTCTTTGCCAACATTCCCCAGATTCAGCGCATCTTGCAAACCCTGGCCGATGTCGGGCTGAGCTATATCAAACTGGGCCAATCCGCCACCACCCTTTCCGGCGGCGAGGCTCAGCGCGTCAAACTGGCCAAAGAGCTGGCCCGCGTCTCCACCGGCGACACCCTATACATCTTGGACGAGCCCACTACCGGCTTGCACTTTGCCGACATCCAAAAGCTGCTCGACGTTCTGCATCGGCTCACCGATGCCGGCAACACCGTCGTCGTCATCGAACACAACCTGGATGTCATCAAGACGGCCGACTGGATCATCGACCTTGGCCCCGAGGGGGGAGAGGCAGGAGGATATATCATCGCCGAGGGCACACCTGAGGAAGTAGCAAAGATCGCCGAAAGCGAGACCGGCCACTTCCTGTGCCGGTTGCTGGCCGAACCGAAAGAGGTGGCCACGACTTGACCCTAAAGCTCGCTTCCTAGAGGCTGCGTTCCAGCTTGCCCTCCTGGCGCAACCGTCGGAGCTGGGCCATATAGAGCTCTCGGATCTCGCGCAGGATGGCGATATAGGCCTCGCTGGCGTAATCGGGATAGGTCCAAGGCCAGGGCCGAAAGTTTTTGTCCCGATACACCAGCGTCACCTCGGCATAGATGCCCTGGCCGATATAGATGCGGTGATTGTGATTCTTGGTCGTGGCCAACACCAACTTGGCCGATGATACATAACCCGGATCTAGGTTGATGCGCCGTCGGCCCTCTCGGGCCAAGCTCAACTCTAGCTCGTTGGTCCAACGTTTGATCGAGGCCAACTCGCCCGGATCGATGAGCCGCTCCAGGGCGACAAACCATCGCTGAAGGCCCGGCCCAAACTCGGGCGTGTAATAATCGGTGTGCTCAAAGGGAAGCCGAGGGCTGCGATAATCGACGGGCCCAAAACGCTGTTGCAGCGCGGCCTCGGCGATCTCGAACAGCTCCGGCTCGCCGGTAAACATCGGCACAACCAGTTTGACCGGCAACGGCGCTTGAGCAGTGCCCATCCTTCCCTCCACTCAGGCGAATCCCAAACCTCGCTCCTTTAGGCTGAGGTACGTCATCTTGCCGATGATGAGGTGATCCAACACCTCGATATCCAATAGCTTGCCGGCCTGTACCAGGGCCGTCGTCACCCGAATGTCATCGGCAGAGGGCGTCGTATCACCGCTGGGGTGATTGTGGGCCACGATGATAGCCGTGGCATTATCGCGAATCGCCTCGCGAAAGACCTCGGCCGTGCGCACCATAGCGCTATTGACATTGCCTACATACACCGTGGCAGTGCGCAACACGCGATGGCGCGTATCCAACAGCATCACATGCAATTCCTCTTGCAAAGCATCGAGCATGCGGCTGATAAAGAGGTTCGCGGCATCCTGCGGGCAGCCGATCTGTGGCCGCATCTCCCCCTGGGTGAGGGTGGCGCGACGCCCCAATTCCAGAGCGGCCAAAAGCTGGGCCGCCTTGGCCGGCCCGATGCCGGGGACGCGACACAGCTCGTTGGCGGTAACCTGCCCCAGCCCCTCCAGCCCGCGACAGGCGTTGAGCACTCGCTGCGCCAACGAGAGGGCGTTCTGCGTCTTGGTGCCGGTACGCAGGGCAATGGCGATCAACTCGGCGGTAGAGAGCGCCCGCGCACCGTAGAGTATCAAACGCTCTCGCGGCCGTTCGTTCTCGGGCATCTCTTTGATCAAGGTGGTATAGTAGGAAGGGGGCTCCATATCGACTCCTTGCTGAGCATGTCGGCTAAACCGGCATGAACACGGCTTTCAGGCCGAACGAATGGCGACAACGCACATTCTCTAGCTCCGCCGTAAAAGCAACACCCAATCTTGCGGATGCCCCTTCCTCTCGACCCGAGGAGCCTCCAGGACGCCCATCGCGGCGCTTGCCGGCCCGAGTTCCCCTGTGCAGGGATTATACCACTGAGCAGTGTACGCAGCCGGTTCCCCCGCCATATCGAGTGCTATCGGCCCGCCCACAGGCAGGTAGAAGACGATCGTCGAGCGATCCGCCGTGGCTAACGCGAGCGGCGCCTCGCCCAGGGCTTCCTCGCCGGGCAAGGTGACCAACTCCGGAGCCGGCCGCAGCAGCGCAAAAGGGACGATCTCGGTAAAGAACTTTTTCACATATTGTAGATAAACGAGGCCCGGTTGGTCATGGGCCAGGTCCATAAAAGGCCCCCAGGAGTTCTCAAAGCCGTGGATGATGCCCAATCCGCAAAAGGCACCGCGCCAGGCGCCGCGTCGGGTGTGCTCCTCGTCGCAAAATTCGTGGCTGGGGATATTGAGCGGCAAAGCCGGATTGCGTTCATAGCCCCACTCGGCAAACACCGCCGCGCCCTGCCAGCCATACAGGCTGTTTTGAATCTGCCGTTCGATCCCCGCCGCGAGCCAACCCCGTTCGGCATCGCGGGTGCCCCAATCTTGGAACATGATCGCGTCCACCGCGCCGGGATCCAGGGCAAAGCGCTCGGCAAAACGCGGCTCGCGCGGCCCATTGTGCACCGAGACGATATGGCCATGGGGCGCCCTCGCCTTGACCCAGCGGGCCATGCGCATCGCCCAACGATCGGCCACCGGATTGTAGCGCCAATCGCCATCGGGATAATACTCGTACTCGTTCATCAACGTCCAGAAAAAGACACAATTGTAGGCATCATAACGAGCGAGGAGATAACGTAGCCAAAGCTCCTCCCATTCGGGCACGAACACATCGCGCCGATTAAAGGGATACTCGAACCCCCAGGCCTCCATGATCATCTCCAGGCCCAAGCCGAGGGCCTCCGCCTTTTGCACCACGCGATCCACCGTGGCGAAATAGGGCAGGTCAAAGCGATCGAAAAGCGGTTTTTGCTCGCTGCCACCCCAGGGCCAGGTGCGCCGCGTCTGCCATTCCGAATACCCCTTGGGCGGATGGAAGGGGCTTACCGGCAGCCGTACCCGCAGCAGGTTAAAACCCTGTGCGACACGCCGCTCCATAAACCCCTCGACATCGCCGCCGCAATGGGCCATGCCGAACAAGTTATAAGTCGTGTCTCCCAGGATAAAAACCGGCGCGCCCGATTCAAAATGCAAGCCCCAGGCGCGGCCGGGCGTGGCTTGCAAATAGCCGCGCGCCGCCCCTAACACGACATGCAGCTCGCCCTGAGCCTCCAACTCTGGGTCGCGCGGGGTAGAAAGGATGCGCCATCGCCATACGCCCCCCACTCCCGGGTTAAAGCGTACCTTCCATAGCCCATCGCCATCGTAAAAGCCGGGCACGATGGCGCGCTCGCCGCTCGGCGCCTCGAACACCCCTTCCACGCGCACATCGGCAAAGGGGTTCCGATATTCTCGTTTGCTATGCAGCGCCCATTCGCCCACCTGGCGTCGGCCCAATGTGGAGACGCCTTGCGTCAACATATTTCCTCCTTGTCCTTTGCTTATTGCTTATGCCGCCGTCAGCGCCAACGCTAGAGCGCGATAGCCCTCGAACGCCGCGCCAAGCTCCTCCAGCGAGATCGATTCATCCACGATATGGGCCTCGGACACTTCGCCCGCGCCATATAGGATGGTCGGTAGCCCAAGGTGTTCGGCGGCGACGGATCCGTCGGTGCAATAAGGCGCGACGAAAAGCGCCGCTTCCTGCCCGATGGCTCTCAACGCCCGTTGGGCGACCCGTACCAACTCCCCGTCCTTCGCCTGCGCCCAGGCGGGTTGATAATCGTCGACGTCGAACACACAGCCGGTATAGGTGGTCAAATGGCCACGGTGAACCTCCACCGATACCCCCTCAAAGGGCGCTACGGCCTGGCGCATCTCTTGCAACACGCTTTCCAACGTCTCGCCCCGCACCAGCCGGCGATCGAAACGCGCCCGACAGCCGCTAGGCACCATCGACGTCCCCGGATAGGGGCTGGAGATGATCTCTACCAGCTCGTTCACCCCGTGGCCCAGCAGATCGTCCTCCTGCGCCGGCAGGGTACGGATCGCGGCGATGGCCTCCATCAGGCGATAGACGGCGTTGAGCCCCTGCTCCGGTTGCGACGAATGCGCCGCCCGGCCCTTGGCGCTGACGACGATCCCCATGCGCCCTTTATGGCCGATGCCCACTCGTAACCCCGTGGGCTCGCACACCACTACGCCATCGGCCGGCCGCCGGGCCAGGACATGCCCCAACCCCAGCCCTTCGATCCTTTCCTCGCCCACGGTGGCAGCTACGATCACCCGACCACAGTCCAATTTGCCCGCCAGCGAACCCACGGCTACCACCAGGGCGGCCAATGACCCTTTGACATCAGCAGCCCCGCGCCCCCACAACCTGCCCTCCTCGCGTTGCGCGGCAAAGGGAGGATGTCGCCAGGCTGCCGGATCGGCCACCGGCACGGTGTCCATGTGGGCATCGAATATCACACAACGCCCCTCGCGTCGACCGCACACAACCCCCACGACGTTGCCCAGCTCATCGCGCTCGACACAATCATAGCCCCAAAGACGCATCTCGGCCTCGACGCAGGAGGCGACCCCCTCTTCCTCGCCGGAGAGGCTCGGCACCCGGATCAATTCTTGGGCCAGGCGTGTCGCCTCGGCAATGTATGAAATTTGCCTCACCTCATATCCTTTGTCGCCCTGGGCGCGCCCTGGTAAAATTAGCTATCAAGCCTCTGGGAGAACATAACCATGATGCGACGGATCACTCGCGCCCTGCTTATCGATGCCGATGACACCTTGTGGGAGAACAATATCTATTATTTGCGTTGCACGGCGCGCTTTGCCGAGTTGATGGGCTGCTACGGCATACCGGCCGAGGAGGTCATCGCTACCCTTGATCGAACTGAACGCGGAACGATCATGACCCTTGGCTATGGGCCAACAAGCTATCGCACCTCTCTCGGCAAGACATGCGTCACGCTCTTGCGTTCTCGCGGGCTGCACGCCGACGAGGGGCTGATCGCCGAGGCCCAAGCTTGCGCCGACATGCTCTTTGATCCCCCCGTAGAGATTTTGCCCGCCGTGCCGGAAACTCTGCGCCGATTGCGGGCCAGCTCCCTGCTGGTCATGGTCACCAAGGGCGAAGAACAAGTGCAACGGGCCAAAATCGAACGATCGGGGCTGGCCCCGCTCTTTGATCGTGTCCTCATCCTGCCGGAAAAGGACGCCGATACCTACCGACGCCTTGTATGTGAGCTGCGGTTAGAGCCACCACGCACTTGGATGGTGGGGAATAGCCCACGCTCGGACATCAACCCCGCCATCGAGGCGGGCCTCAATGCCATCTATATCCCCCATGACCACACCTGGACTGCCGAGCGCCAACAGATCACCCGACCCGAAGCCGTCGTCGTCCTAGAGCGTTTCGCCGACCTCCCCACCTATTTCGACATAGAGGGGGACGAGAGCCCCTCCTGAAGCTGTTGGCCAAAGCGGTTATAGTGCACACGGGCCGGGTCGTATTGTGTCCGCGGGGGCTTGTGCTGTTCCGGCCAACCCA
>JACIWY010000115.1 GCA_014360745.1 Chloroflexota bacterium | reverse complement strand
CTGGGGCATTCGATGCATAGCTGGTACTCAAACCATGCTCAGCCTTATCATCTAGCGGATTATCGCATTCTGGTGGCCGAGGTCGCCTCGACGGCTAACGAAACGCTTCTGCACCATTATTTGATCCGTTGTGCCAGTTCACGGCCTTCCGAGGAAGGCAGGGCGCTGCGCGCCTATCTCATCGATCGCTATTTAGATAGTTTTCGGGCCACCTTGTTCCGCCAAACCATGTTTGCCGAATTCGAAAAGATGATTCACGAACGGGCGGAACGAGAGGAGCCGTTGACCGTCGAGTGGTTAGACGAGACTTATTATCGTCTGGTACAGCTTTACTTTGGAGAGAGCGTAGCCTTTGACGAAGAGGATAGACCGATTGCCTGGGAGTGGTCGCGGATCGATCACTTTTTCTACAATTTCTATGTGTACAAATACGCCACGGGGATGGCTGCGGCTATCGCCCTGACACGGGCGATTTTGGAAGAAGGAGAACCGGCGGTACGGCGCTATCTGTGCCTTCTTTCGAAGGGAGGGAGCGATTATCCGCTGGCGTTGTTGGCCGAGGCTGGCGTTGACCTGACGACGCCGGCGCCCGTGGCGGCGGCGATGGCTGAGTTTGAGGAGCTTGTGTCCGAGCTCGAGCGCCTCGTGGGTTGAGGTTGGGCCTGGGCCGAGTTTTTATTGGGTGGGGGTGAGAGGTGTCTCTTGGCTATATGTTCGATCCCGTGTGTTTGAAGCATGATACGGGAGATCATCCGGAGAGCGCTCAAAGGCTGATAGGCCTGATGGAGCATCTGAAGGGGAGTGGATTATTGGCCGAGATGTGCCCTCTACCGCCCGAAGCGGCGACACTGCGCGATTTAGCGCGCGTGCACTCGCCGGCGATGATCGACCGCGTGCGCAATCTGGCCGAAAGTGGAGGGGGATATATCGATCTGGATACGGTGGTAAGTGCCGATTCGTATGAAGCGGCCGCCCGGGCAGCCGGGGGAACCATATCGGCGACACGCGCTGTGTTGACTGGTGCGGTGACGATGGCTTTTGTCTTTGTGCGCCCCCCCGGCCACCATGCGACGCGAGAGCGCTCGATGGGATTTTGCCTATTCAATAACGTCGCCGTGGCAGCGGCATGGGCGCTAGAGCAAGGGGGGGTATCGCGGGTGGCTATTGTCGATTATGACGTGCACCATGGCAATGGCACCCAAGATATCGTGGGTGGTGATGCTCGAGTGTTGTATATCTCGACGCATCAATACCCTTATTATCCTGGGACGGGGCATTGGCGTGAGACGGGTGTGGGGGAAGGAGAAGGGACATGTATCAATGTGCCTTTGCCCCCTAACACAGGAGATAAGGGGTTTGCACAGATATATGAAAGGATCGTGGTCCCCGCCTTGGAGCGTTTTGGCCCGGAGCTGATCTTGATCTCAAGCGGGTTCGATGGACATTGGGCCGATCCGTTGGCCTGGATGCTCCTGTCGGTCGAGGGATATCGGCGGGTAGCATCGCTCTTGCAATATGCAGCGCAACGCCTTTGCGCGGGGCGCGCCGTCTTTGTTTTAGAAGGCGGCTACCATTTGCAAGCATTGGCTCATTCGGTGGCGGGCACGGTGAGCGAATTGTTGGGGCGCCCGTATCAAGATCCCTTGGGGCCAGCGAGGGAACCGGAAGTGGATGTGCAGGGGATCATCCGGCGCGTGGCGCGATTTCATCGTTTGGATGAGTAAAGGGGAATTCTACGGGAGTTGGTGGATGTATCGAGTGTTCCGCGATATAATGGGCCAAGGTGTGGCGCTGCTTGTGTGAAAAGCCGGAAGTGAACTCGTTTTGTAGGAGGGCGTATGGCTAGTTATGGCGTGCGCACCAAGATGAAGCCGGAAAAGGTGCTGAAGCGGGCAGCGGCTTTCTTTGGGCCGAGCGGCCTTGGCTTGCAAGTAATCCAGCAGACCGAGGAATATGTGCTCTTGCAGGGTGGAGGCGGACACGTGGCGGTTGGGGCTTTGCCCGTTGAGGACGAAGGTTCGGCGGTGGAAATAGAAACCCGAGAGTGGGATTATCAAGTGCGGCGATTTATCTCACAGATAGGATAGTCGGTGAAAGCGCGTAACGAATCGGTGCCCAATGGAGGGCGGAAGCTCGATGGCGAAAGGAGACAGATAAGATGAGCGATGAATTGCAACAGTCTGGTCAGATACGGGGCGGGCCGCTGAATATCAATACGGCTTCTATCGAAGCATTGATCGCGGTAAACGGGCTTGGACCGAGCTTGGCCCAGCGGGTTGTGACGTTTCGCGAGGAGCACGGCCCTTTTCGCTCCGTGGATGAACTTGTGCAGGTCAGTGGGATCGGGCCGCGACTGTTAGAGCGATTGCGCGATCAGATAACGGTCGAACCCCTACAGGAGCTGACGCGCGGAGGAGGGGATGAGGAGGAACTGCCGGCGGGCGTTACGAGGGAACGCCCCGATGCCGTTGTGCCCTGGATCGAACGGTTGCCGCCTGCCGCCGAGCCCTCTGTGGAGCCTGCGCACGAATGGGGGCCAAAGGCCGAAGATCTTCCGCCGCCCGGAGAGACCGAGGAGATCGAACGCGAGCCCGCAGAGGTCCCGGCGGAGGCCGTGCCGGCAGCCGAGGCTGCGCCCTTTGAGGAAGGCCCTGTGGCCATCGCAGAGGCCACGCTTACTGTGGCAGATGTTGGAGAAGAGGTGAGTGGTGAGCCAGAGCAACCGGCCGAGGCACTAGCTGTTGAGCAAGAGGAAATGGAGGGCGAAGCAATGGTTGCAGAAACCAAGGGTGTGGAAGCTGCGGCGCCGGAACAAGCACAACCGGCTGCCCAAAGGGCGCGCGAGGAGCGTGCGCAGGAGGCACCCCCTGTGGGAGCAAGGGTCGAGTTCGTCGAACGCAGGCCAAGCGTCTGGCGCGGTATCTTGTTGGTGCTCTTGGGGGGCATCGCCGGCGTGTTATTGACGTTGTTGGTGGCGGTGATTTGGTCGGGGACGGTGAACTTTGCGCCTCGGGCGGAAGTGGACGCTCTGAGTCGTAACCTGAATACCGTCTACAATAACCAGGAATTGGCCTGGCAGCGTATCGACCAACTGGTGACGCGGGCTAACGATCTGGAGCGCGAGGTCAGCCGCTTGCAGACTTTGAGGGATCGTGTGGGCCAGCTCGAAGGGGATCTGCAGACGGCGCGGGCCGACGTGGCTGCAGCGCGATCGGATCTCCAGGCGCTGCAGCGGAATGTCGCCGATCTCGAGGAAAATTTGACCCGTTCGGTGAACCAGCTCGACGAGCGCGTGCAGGCGACCGAGGGCGATATTGCGGAGCTCCATTCTACACTGCAAGACGTGCAACAATCGCTGGATAACGTCGAGACGCGACTGGAACGATTCGGTACCTTCTTTAGTGCCTTGCGCGATTTGCTGATCGATCTCCAAGGGCTGCCCGAGCCCACGCCCACCGCTCAGCCCACGCCTCAGGGCTGAACGCCGATGGCACGCTTTTCTGGAGCCAGGCGGTCAAGCCTGGCTCCAGGGGCTGACTTGTACAGGATCGCCAACACATACCCCAAGACGTTCGGCGGCATGGCCTTCCCGTACGGCTATCTCCAAGAATCCATGACTACCCACCAGAGCCAATATCTCACCGGGTGATACGGCGCCGTATGTGGGCACGAGAGGGCCGACGCCGATTCCTCCCAATGTGACGGACCAATCCGTTCGGCCTGCTAGTAGCTCAGCGGCGATGTCGGTGATAACGTTGCCAAAACGATCTATATGCAGAATGTGACCATTTATCGAACCGTCCTTGGCTTGGTGGGCCGAGAGGATATCCAAATGCGCAAGATCCCCTGCCGGTTGGCCCAGCTCAGTCAAGGTAACGCCGCAGGCTAGATGGGCGGCGACAGGAGCAAAAATGTCTCGGCCATGAAAGGTGGAGCTGGGCTCGGTGGTGCGCCAGAAACGTTTGGCGGTAAGGCTGACGGCTTCCAACGGTGGGTCATGGTGCAGAGCGAGGGTCAGCACGCCGTTGTCGGGCGCGACATAAACGTGCCGTGCGGTGCGCACGGCCAGGGCGCGGCGGGCGGTGCCCACGCCCGGGTCTACCACGATGAGGTGTATAGTGCCAGCAGGGAAAAAGCAAGTACAGGAAGCGAGCACAAAAGCGGCCTCGGTCACAGATTGGGGAGGGATGTCATGGGTAATGTCGACAAGGGTCGCAGTAGGAGCGATGTCGAGCATGATACCTTTCATGGCAGCGACATAGCCATCGCGGGTGCCGAAATCGGTACAAAGGGTTATGATAGGCATTGTTTCCCTCGCCTTGACACAAGAACGAATGTTCTGTTATCATTGTATGCGGCTTGAAGCATGTGGCAAGCGGGCCTGTCTTGGCGCCAAGAGCCCTGTGTCCGATAGCGCGGCTTAGACAAATGTTGCAGCTGTGGTAGAATAGCTGCTCACGGGAGGTAAAAAGATTCGTGGGTATTATCGATACCTTGTCATCTGGTTTTCGGGCGGTGTCTCGGCGCCTATGGCTGATGACCATTCCGGTGTTGCTCGACCTCTATCTCTGGCTAGGGCCCAAGCTATCTATTCGTCCGGCGATAGAGCGGACGGTAGAACTATTTCGCGCTATCATCGAGACGACGCCGGGAACGGCAGGGGCCGGCACAGATTCGGCGGCTATGGCGGAGCTTATGTTAGAGACGCTGCGAGATACCGTGGGCAGGCTTAACCTGTTCGCTTTGTTAGCCTGGGGCCGCTTGGGTGTGCCTAGCGTGGGCGGCATCGGCATGATCCCCGATGATGCCAAGTGGGTGGTCGAGATCAGCGAGTATTGGCAGGTTCTGCTTTTGCAGCTTGTGATCCTTGCTGTGGGGCTGTTGGTGGCCTGTTTATATTTGGGTTCTTTGGCCAATTACGTGCGCGGTGGCAATTTGCGACTCTTATTGCTTTTGCGCCGCGTGCCGATCTACTGGCTGCATATGGCGGTCATATTCGTCCCCCTGAGTATTTTGCTTATATTTGCCTTGTCTATTGCTATGCTGCTTGGTCCATTATCTGTTTTTATAGGAGTAGGTATCCTTTGGTTGATGCTATTCCTATCATTTGTTCCACAGGCAGTCACTCTAGCTGAACATAATCCCTTGCTGGCTTTGTGGAGTAGCTTTGCCATCGTGCGGCTCAACTTTTGGCCAACGATAGGGATCGTTGTGTTGACCAATCTGATCAGCACCGGCCTGGGGCTCATCTGGAACCAGGTGTTGTTAGGATCACCTATTGGGACGTTGGTAGCTATCTTGGCCAATGCCTACGTGGGCACGGGGTTGACGCTGGCCTTGTTCATCTTTTACCGCGATCGCGTGCTCATGCTTCGCCAGCGTTTGGAACAGCAGAGGAGTGTCTGAGCATCATGGTTGATCAAGTGCCGCGTTACACCGTCGAAGATATTCAGGTTCTAGAGGGGCTGGAGGCGGTTCGCCGCCGGCCCGGCATGTATATCGGTAGCACCGATGTGCGTGGCCTACACCATCTCGTTTATGAAGTGGTGGATAATTCAGTCGATGAAGCCCTGGCGGGTGTATGCGACCGGATCGAGGTGACCATTCATGCCGATGGCTCTGTGACGGTGCGCGACAACGGACGAGGGATCCCGGTGGGGATCGAAAAAACGACAGGGCGTAATACGTTAGAGGTAGTGCATACGGTCTTGCATGCCGGTGGCAAGTTCGGCGGTGGTGGATATAAGGTGGCCAGTGGTTTGCATGGCGTAGGCGTTTCGGCGGTGAATGCGTTATCGGCCTGGCTCCAGGTGGATGTGGTTTACGGAGGTCGCCATTATTCCCAGCGTTATGAACGTGGAGTGCCGGTAACGCCGGTGATCGATCATGGCAAGGCGGAAGGGCATGGCACGACGACCCATTTTTTGCCCGATATAGAGATCATGCGGACGCTAGATTACCGTTTCAAGACGCTGGCGCAACGCTTTCGCGAGATGGCGTTTTTGACGCGCAATCTCACGATCCGCTTTTTGGACGAGCGCGAGAATCGCGAACAAAGTTTTCACTTTGAGGGTGGGGTGCGTTCATTTGTGCGGTATCTGAACCGTCCACGCAAAGTGTTGCACAACGAGCCGTTTTTTGTAGAAGGAGAGATCGAGGGCACAACGATCGAGGTGGCGTTGCAATACACCGATGGTTATGCCGAATCGGTATTTGCCTTTGCCAATAACATCAATACGGTGGATGGTGGCACGCACCTCACCGGTTTTCGTAGTGCCCTGACGCGCAGTCTGAACGAGTATGCGCGGAATAAAGGGGCGCTCAAAGATAACGATGGCAACTTTGCCGGCGAGGACGTGCGTGAGGGGCTGACGGCCGTAGTCAGCGTCAAAATGTCGGATCCGCAGTTTGAGAGCCAGACAAAGGCCAAGCTGGGCAACGCCGAGGTGGCGGGCCATGTGGCCAGCGTGTTTGGAGAGGCGTTCAGCAAATGGCTGAACGATAATTCGGCGGCGGCAAATGCTATCGTCAACAAGGCGTTGACGGCGCGCCGCGCGCGGGCTGCGGCGCGCCAGGCGCGCGATTTGGTGATGCGCAAGAGCGTCTTGGAGACAAGCACTCTGCCCGGCAAGTTGGCCGATTGTACTGAACGCCAACCGGAGCGCAGCGAATTGTTCATCGTCGAGGGGGATTCGGCCGGCGGTTCGGCTAAGCAGGGGCGAGATCGGCGCTTTCAGGCGGTGCTGCCGCTGCGGGGCAAGATCTTGAATGTGGAAAAGAGCCGGATGGATCACGCTTTAAAGAGCAACGAGATTCGAGCGTTGATACAGGCATTGGGCACAGGGATCGGAAGCCAGTTCGATTTGCAGAGCTTGCGCTATGGCAAAGTCATTATCATGACCGATGCCGATGTGGATGGAGCGCATATCACCTCGCTGTTGCTGACCTTCTTTTTCCGTTATATGGAGCCCCTGATCACTTCGGGGCACCTGTTTCTGGCGCAGCCCCCTTTGTACAAGGTGGCGACGTCGCGCAGTGAATATTATGTATATACAGAAGAGGAAAAAGAACAGCTGTTGAAAAAGATCAATGCCAAAAGCCTCACCGTGCAGCGTTACAAGGGCCTGGGCGAGATGAATCCTGAGCAACTCTGGGAAACGACAATGGATCCAGAACGTCGTACCCTGTTGCAGGTGACGTTAGAAGACGAGACCTTGGCCGATCAGACGTTTGAACGCCTGATGGGCAGCGAGGTGCTGCCTCGACGCAAGTTCATCCAGACTCATGCCAAAGAGGTGGAGAACCTGGATGTCTAGAGAAGTAACCGTCATCGGCGGGGGGCTGGCGGGGTGCGAAGCCGCCTGGCAGATCGCGTGCCAAGGGGTGCCGGTGATGCTGTACGAGATGCGGCCTAAGCGGATGACGCCGGCACACCGAACGGGCCAGCTGGCCGAGCTGGTTTGTTCCAATTCATTGGGTTCTAACTTGCCTACGCGTGCGCCGGGGCTGCTCAAGCAAGAAATGCGCATGTTGGGTTCGCTGATCTTGGAGTGCGCCGACCGCGCAGCAGTGCCGGCAGGGATGGCGCTGGCGGTGGGGCGAGAGGCCTTTTCGGCGTTGGTAACGGAGGCGATCGAGGGGCATCCACTCATCCGGCTGGTGCGTGAGGAGGTCACCTCGATCCCGCGTGAGGGGGTTACGGTGGTGGCCACGGGGCCGTTGACCTCGGATGCTCTAGCCCAAGAAATTGTGGCCCTGCTGGGCGAGGATCAACTCTACTTTTACGATGCTATGGCGCCGATCGTGACGCTAGAGTCGATCGACGAGCAAAAGGTGTTTCGTGCGTCGCGCTATGGGCGAGGGGAAGCGGATTACATCAATTGCCCGATGACGCGGGAGGAATACGACCGTTTTGTAGAGGCGCTTTTGTCGGCGGAGCGCATCCCGCTCCGAGATTTCGAGCGGGAAGATCCTCGCTTCTTTGAAGCTTGTTTACCGATAGAAGTTCTGGCAGCGCGAGGGCATGAGGCGTTGGCACATGGCCCACTAAAGCCGGTGGGCTTGCGAGATCCGCGGACGGGCCAGCGGCCCTATGCGGTGGTGCAGCTTCGGCAGGATAATCTGGCCGGCACCTTGTACAATTTGGTGGGCTTTCAGACCAATCTCCGTTGGAGCGAGCAAAAGCGGGTTTTCTCGTTGATCCCCGGCTTGGAACATGCCGAGTGGGTGCGCTTTGGGCAGATGCACCGCAATACCTATATCAATTCGCCGCGCCTGCTGGAGCCTACCCTGCAATGGCGAGGCGATGGGAGCTTGTTGTTCGCCGGCCAAATCGTGGGCACAGAGGGGTACATGGGTTCTGCCGCCAGCGGATTGGTGGCCGGGATGAACGCCGCTCGGCTGGTGCGCGGCGAGCAGCCTATCATCTTGCCGACGACGACCATGCTTGGTGCGTTGCTGTATTACGTGACGCGGGCGACAGGCGACTGGCAGCCGATGAAGCCGAATTTCGGCTTGTTGCCCCCATTGACCCCAGCGGTGCGCTCCAAGAAGGCTCGCTACGAAGCTTATGCGGAGCGTTCCAAGCAGGACTTGGAGACTTTCTTGGTGGCTCAGGGCTTGGGCGCCTCTTGTCCGTTAGGCAACGTTGGGGGCTGATGCGCAGCTCATCTGCATTCCGGTTGTTGGTTTTAGCTCTGTTGCTCTGTGTTTGCGTCGGGTGTCTACGGCCCGGCGTGGCTTTTAGCGGGGTGCGGGCGCTGCGTCACTTGGAAAAACTATGTGCTTTGGGCCCCCGCCCGGTGGGCAGCTCGGCTTATGTTAGAGCGGGCGAATACATCGAACGGGTATTAGAGCGAAATGGTTGGGAGGTGTCGCGCCAAGATTTCGCCTACCAGGGTGAGCGAGTGCGCAATATCCTGGGCAAAAAGGGGCAAGGGCCATTGATTATTGTCGCTGCCCACTATGATACGAGACCACTGGCCGATCGAGATCCGGCCGATCGCTCCCAGCCGGTGGTAGGTGCCAACGATGGCGCCAGCGGCGCGGGGGTGTTGCTGGAACTGGCGCGGGTGTTGGATCAGGACGTCTTTCAAGAGGTTCAGATATGGCTGGCCTTTCTAGGGGGTGAAGACCGCGAGGAGATTAACAACTGGGAGCCTGCGGTAGGGGCCAAGCATTTGGCTCAAAGCGTTATGGCGAGCAATGCGCAACGGCCGGAGTATGTCTTGGTGCTCAATATGGTGGGCGACAAGGATCAGACGTTGTATTATGAGTGGACATCTACTTTATGGCTTCAAGAAAAGTTGTTCCACAGCGCAATTGCTTTGGGATAT
>JACIWY010000114.1 GCA_014360745.1 Chloroflexota bacterium | reverse complement strand
TCCGACCTACCAATCCAAAGAGATCGTGCGCGCCTTGCACGCCAACGGCGTGCCCACTACCTTTCTGGAAATCAGCAGCAGCTATGGACACGATTCCTTCTTGTTGCCTAACCCCGAGCTGCACAACGCCATTCGTGGCTTCTTGGAGCACGTCCTTCGCCGTCAACGCCAAAACCATATTGCGGAGGCCGCCTCGTGATCCGCGACGCACAAGGCAAAAAGCGCAGGCTTGACTATGAACTGATCGAGGCCCTGGTTCCCGCCGGCTCGCGGGTGTTGGATTTAGGCTGCGGCGATGGGCAACTCTTGGATGAGCTCATGCGACAAAAACATTGCCAGGGGCGGGGCATCGAGATCGACGAACGGGCTGTGAGCGAGGCCATCCAGCGCGGCGTGCCCGTCTACCATGGCGACATGCTGGAGGGGATGACCCATTTCCGCGACCATAGTTTCGATGTGGTCATCCTGAGCCAGACGCTCCAGCAGACCCATAAACCCTTGGCAGTGATCCGCGAGATGCTGCGCGTGGGAGAAGTGGCGATCATCAGTTTCCCCAATTTCGGCCACTGGCGCGTACGTTTGCAACTTTTGCTGCGCGGGCGCATGCCGGTCACAAGGCAACTCCCTTATACCTGGTACGACACGCCGAACGTGCACCTTTGCACCATCGCCGACTTTCGCAAGCTGTGCGCAGATGAAGGATTGACCGTCGTGCGTGAAATCTTTCTCTCCACCCCCGACAAACGCATCGGCCCTTTAGCGGCCAACATTCGCGCCGAGCTGGCCATCTTTCAGCTCAAACGGGGAGGGTAATATGAGCGACCTGGTATCGGGCCTCGTTGAAGGGCGCTATGCGAAGCAGATACTCTTTGCGCCCATCGGTCAGGGCGGGCAGGAACGCATCCGGCAAGGGACGGCCCTCATCGTCGGCTTGGGTGCTTTGGGCACCGTCAGCGCCGGCATCCTTTGCCGCGCCGGGGTCGGGCGCCTCCGCCTGGTAGACCGCGATTTCGTCGAGTTGAGCAATTTACAGCGTCAGAACCTCTTTGATGAAGAAGACGCCGATAAAAGGCTGCCCAAGGCCGTGGCCGCAGCGAACAAATTGGCGCGCATCAATAGCGAGGTCGCGTTGGAGCCGATCATTGCCGACGTACACGCCGATAATGTCCTAGAAATCATCGCTGGCGCTTCCGTCGTTGTGGATGGCACCGACAACCTGGAAACCCGCTTTTTGCTCAATGATGCCTGTGTCAAAATGGGCATTCCTTGGGTGTATGGCGGCGCCCTGGGCGCCACCGGCTCGACCATGCCCATCCTCCCAGGGCGGACACCATGTTTCCGCTGTCTCGTCGATCACCTGCCGCCCCCCGGCTCGGTGCCCAGTTGCGACACCGAAGGAGTGCTGGCCGCTGTGACAAGCGTCGTCGGCGCGTTGGAGAGCGCCTTTGCTCTAAAGATACTCGTCGGCCAAGCACCCGACGCTCGCCTTGTGACCGTTGATGTCTGGGAGACCGACCTGCAGGTGGTCGAGTTGCAACGCCGCCAGGATTGCCCGGCATGCGGGCGGGGCGAATTCGAGTTCCTCTCCGGCGCCCGCACATCGTGGACAACCGTGTTATGTGGGCGCAACGCCGTGCAGATCGTGCCTCCCGGAGAGCATCAGCTCGACCTGCAACGTCTCAAAGAGCGCTTGGCGTCGGTAGGCGAAGCGACCTTTAATGGCTTCTTGCTCTCTTTTCGCGCCGATGACTACGAGCTCGTGCTCTTTCCCAACGGGCGGGCGATCATCAAAGGCACCACCGACGAGGCCACGGCGCGCATCTTGTATGCGCGTTATGTGGGGACGTAGGGAATGTATACCATACCGCTGCCCACGCCGGCCGCACCGTCCATATCCTGGACGGGCGCATCACCGATGGGCAGGGCAAAACATGTGGACAGCTCTGAGAACAAACATATAGATTGAGAGGGAAAAATGATCGCGGCCTTTTTGATCACTCTACGCGAGGGGCTCGAAGCCGCCCTGATCGTCGGCATCGTCCTTAGCGTGTTGCATCGACTTGGCGCCACCCAACGTAGACATGCAGTCTGGGCCGGCGTCGTCGCCGCTATTATTGTAAGCCTTGTCGTTGCTCTGGCTTTTAATGCTTTGGGCATCGTCTTTGCCGGGCGCGGTGAAGAAATCTTTGAAGGGCTGGCCATGATCCTGGCCGCTGGCGTGCTGACCTGGATGGTCTATTGGATGCGCAAACAGGGCCACCAGGTGCAGGCGGGGATCGAGGCCGACACCACACGCGCCGTGGAGGCCGGCGACGATCGGCTGCTCTTTGGCCTGGCCTTTGTCGCCGTCGTGCGTGAAGGCATTGAGACCGCCCTGTTCCTGACCGCTGCCGCTTTTCAGGCCACCGTGGCGGATACGCTCGTCGGCGCTCTCTTCGGCCTGGTGGCGGCCATTGCCCTCGGCTGGCTCATTTTCGTGGCCGGCAAACGCATCAATTTGCGCCTACTTTTCGACTTGACGGGCATCTTGTTGCTCCTATTTGCCGCCGGATTGTTGGCCCACGGCGTCCACGAATTACAAGAGGCCACTCTCTTGCCAACTATTATCGACCACGTCTGGGACATCAATCCCATCCTCGATGAGAGCGAGGGCGTCGGCAGCCTGCTGGCATCGTTATTCGGCTACAACGGTAACCCCTCCCTACTTGAGATCATCGTTTATGGACTGTACCTCGTCGCCGTGCCGATCGTCGTGCAGAGCTTGCTCCGGCAATCTGCGAGGAGCTCGACATCATGAGCAAAAAAGCAGGCAGGCGCGTGCGCAGGAATAGTGCTCCCCTTTTGCTCGTGAGCGCTCTGATGATCTTGGTCCTGGGGATGGCGATCTATACCCGCACACGCTTCGCTCCCCCTGAAGAGACCCAGATCCGCATCGAACGTATCGATGTGCAAGAGGCTCGCGCGCTGATCGATCAGGGGCGCGCCATACTCGTCGATGTGCGTGGCCAAGAATACTATGCCCAAAAACACGCCCTTGGCGCATTATGGTTTGACGAAGCCGACGTGGCGGGCTCGCTAAGCCAACTTCCCAGCGACAAGTTGCTTATCTTCTATTGAACTTGACCGCAAGAAGCGTCGAGCGTCCGTGTGGCGCTCAAGGTGATTGCCGCGGGGGTTGATGGCGATAGGGTATATGCCCTACGTGGCGGCCTAGACGCCTGGGAACAGGCGGGCTATCCGTTGACCGGCTCCGAGATGCCATAAGTCCTTTCTTTGTGAGGATAAGGACGTCCTCACCGAATCATCACGCGGAGGGGCGAGTTCCTTGGCGGGCTCGCGCCTCCTCTGGTTTGCGGCCACCCTCCCTTTTTACTACAATCGTGCTCAAAGGACTTTTTTTAGGGGGTAAGGCCGATGAGAATCATTGATCCGCATGTCCATGTCTGGAAACGGGACCCAGCCTTTCCCTTTGCGCCAGAGACGACCAATCCACCCAAAGAGGACGCCACACCCGAAATGCTTCTCGAGCTCATGGCCCAACATGGCGTGGAAAAAACCGTCCTGGTGCAGGTTATCCACTACCGCTGGGACAATCGCTACACCGCGCATGCGCTCAAACAGTACCCCGACAAATTTATGGGCGTCTGCCGCGTCAACCCTGAAGACCCTGCCGCCCCCGATCATCTGACCCGTTTAGTCGAGGAAGATGGCTTCCACGGCGTGCGCCTGAGCCCGGCGGCGGGCACGGCCGGCGATTGGTTCACCGGCCCCTTGATGGATCCCCTCTTTTCTCGCGCCGCCGAATTACAAGTGCCTATGCTCATCCTCACCCGGCCGCCGCGTTTGCCTGATCTGGCCTCGTTGTTGGAGCGTCATCCCGACCTGGATGTGTGCATAGACCATATGGCCGATTGCCCTCCCGACGACGAGGCTTCGATCCAAAAGCTCCTGGCGCTGGCTCGCTACCCGCGCGTATACGTCAAGATCAGTCATACCTGGTCTCTCTCCAAACAGGCTTATCCTTGGCGCGATACCTGGCCGCTGGTCGAGCGCGTGTATCAGACCTTTGGCCCTCAACGCATCATGTGGGGCACCGATTGGCCCGTCTGCTTGAGCAAAACCACCTACGGCCGCACCCTATCGGTCGTGCGTGACGAGATGGACTTTATCGCCCCCGAGGACAAGGAATGGGTCTTGGGCAAGACAGCATTGCGCTTATGGCCCTTCGATGATAAAGAGGAAGGCTAGATGTCCCCTCGCATCACCGCAGTCAAGGCGTTTCGCATCGGCAGCAAGAAAGATTATGTTGAATGGGTTGGCTTGCGCCCACCCCAGATGCCCGAGCGCGCGCCCTCCGCATCCATCCGCCGCGCGCTGGCAGCCAATACCGGGCGCCATATCTGCGCCTATCCCATCGAGCTAGAAGCCTTGTTAATCCAAGTGACTGTCGACGACGGCAATGTCGGCTGGGGCGAAGCCCACTCTCCGCCGGTGCCGCGCGTTAGTCAAGCCTTGGTAGAAGACCTGCTGGGCCCGCTTCTCATCGGGCAGGATCCTTTGGCCATCGAGGCGCAATGGGATCGACTCTATCACTCGATGCGCTTGCGCGGCCATTCTACCGGCTTCATGATGGAAGCCCTGGCCGGCGTGGATCTGGCCCTGTGGGATCTTAAGGGCAAGATCCTCGGCCAACCCATTTATAAACTGCTCGGTGGCCCCTACAGCTGGTACAATGTATCCGATACGCAGGAACCCCCTCGCGTCCCTTGCTACGCTTCCGGGCTTCCAGGCGCCACCATCGAGGAACGGCTGCACAACGCCGAAACGCTTGTTAAACAAGGCTTTAGCGCGATCAAGCTCTCCATCGGCCGCGGCAGTTACGAAGACGACCTATGCCTGGTAGAGACGGTGGCCGAGGCTCTGGCCGGGCGGGCGGACCTCCTGGTAGACGCTCACGGTTGTTATGACGTTCGCACCGCCATTCCCGCCGCCCGACGCATGGAGGCCGCCGGCGTGCGTTGGCTGGAAGACCCCCTGCCCCCCGAGGATCTCGACGCCTATGCCTCTCTTTGCGCGGCCGTAGACCTGGCCATCGCCAACGGCGAGACCGAGTGTACCCGCTGGCAATTTTTAGAAAAGTTGCGCCGAGGCGCTGCTGATATCATCCTGCCCGATATCTGCCGCGCCGGCGGCATTAGCGAGGGACGGCGCATCGCCGATGTGGCCGACCTATTCGGCGTGCCATGGTGTGCCCACGTCAGTAGTAGCTCCTGGCCACACCGATTGGCCGCCTTGCACCTGGCTGTCGCCACACCCAATTTTTTGATCTGTGAATGGCCCAACCCATTGGTGCCCAACCCTTTGGCCCTTGGGCAACAGGACCTTGTCACCTGCAAAGATGGCTACCTCTATCTTCCCCCAGGAAACGGCCTGGGATGGGAGATAGACGAAGAGTGGCTGGCCGCTTATGTGATACAAGAGTGAGGAGCCGACCATGTTATCGCGCGAACGTGTTGTCACCGCACTGGCCCGCCGCGAGCCTGATCGCGTGCCCTATTGCGAATTGGGCATCGACCGCAGCTTGGCACAACGCCTCATGGGGTGGGGCGAGCCTACGAGCCAGGCGGCCAACCTGGAGGCCAACGCCTACACCATCGAGGAAGCCAAGGCTCTGGCCGCCGAGTTGCATCTCGACAATATCTCTTATGTGCTGCGCGCTCCTGTCTACACCCGCAAGCTCCCGGGCAAAGATGGGCGGCTCTTTTACGGTGAGGGCTTGATCCGCACGCGCGCCGATATAGCCATGATGGACCTCCCCGATCCGCATAAAGACGAACTATACGCCGAGGCAGAGCACTTTGCGCGTAACAAGGGAGATTATGCCGCCTTTTTCGTCACCCGTATCGGTATCTTCCCTACTATGCTGAGCATGGGTACCGAGACCTTTAGCGTGGCCTTATATGAGGATCGCGCCTTTGTCGAGGAAGTGCTGGACATTTATTGTGATTGGATGGTCGTCGTCGCCGAGCGCATCTGTCAACTCGACTTTGACCTGTTCATTTCCACCGACGACATGGCTTTTAACACGGCGCCCTTTTTCTCTCCGCGCATTTTTCGCGAGCTGGTGCTGCCTCGCTACCGCAAAATTGCGCCCAAGATCACTATTCCCTGGGCCATTCACAGCGATGGCAACATCGTGCCCTTCCTGGACGATTTGATCAGCGTGGGCGTACAAGCGCTGCATCCCCTGGAAAAGAACGCCGTGGACCCCGTAGCCATCAAACGTCAATATGGCGATCGCCTATGTCTGATGGGCAATGTAGACCTGAACTTGCTCGGTGCAGGCACTCCGAAGGAGGTCGATGCTGAAGTCAAGAGGCTGATTCGCGATCTGGCGCCTGGCGGCGGCTACATCGTCACCAGCGGCAATAGCCTCGCCGCTTATTGTCTGCCCGAGAACGTGCGTGCTCTATCGCGCGCTGTGCGCAAATACGGCAAGTATCCGATCACATTGTAGGAGAAAAATCTCTCCGGCGCCAAATTCTTTTATCAGGAGGATGGATATGGAACCCGAGCTGATCGCCGATTACGCCTGCGTGACTGGCGAGGGGCCACTATGGCACCCTGAGGAGCGAGCTGTGTACTGGCTCGACATCCCCCGTGGCCGCATCTTTCGTTACGACGCGGACACCGGCCATCACGAACAGGTCTATGAAGGCGACATGGTGGGCGGTATGACCCTACAGGCCGACGGGAAGCTCTTGTTGTTCATGTCTCGTGGAGCCGTCAAGACCTGGGATCATGGTCATATGGAGACCATCATCCCCGAAATTCCCGATGAGCGCGAGACTCGCTTTAACGACGTCATCGCCGACCCCGAAGGGCGCGTCTTTTGTGGCACGATGCCCACCAAGGACCGTCTCGGGCGCTTATACCGTCTTGACCCCGACGGCAGTTATCGGATCATCCTCGAAGGGATTGGTTGCTCGAACGGTATGGGCTATACGCCTGATCTGAAACAGATGTATTACACCGATTCGACCGCGCTCCGGATTTACAAATTCGATTACGATCGCGCAAGCGGCGAGATCACCAACCAGCGCGTCTTTGTACAGACCCAACAGGGAGAAGGGCTGCCTGACGGTATGACCGTCGACGCCGAGGGTTATGTCTGGTCAGCACGCTGGGATGGTAGTTGTTTGGTACGTTATGCCCCCGACGGCAGCGAAGAACGCCGCGTCTACTTCCCGGCCAAAAAGGTCTCCTGTGTCATTTTGGGTGGCGAGGATTATACTGACATGTACGTCACCACCGCGGGGGGCCAGAATAAAGCCGAGGAGGGTTCCGGCGCGGGCGCCCTCTTTCGGTTGAACCTCGGCATCCGCGGCGTGCCCGAATTTCGTTCCCGCATTGGATTATGAGCATAGACAATGGGTGCCTGGTGCTTTCCAAAGTGCTAGGCACCTAAACTACTATTTTCGGAGTGGAGGTAGAGATGCCCGATAAGTTGACCATTCCCGACTTGCTGGAAAAGGTGGCCAGAGGCGAGCCCTTGTCGATGATCACCTGCTACGACTATCCCACCGCACGCATCATCGATCGAGCCGGTGTCGATTTGGTGTTGGTGGGTGACTCGGTAGCCATGACCGTCCTGGGTCATCCCAATACCCTGCCAGCCACCATGGAGATCATGCTCCTCTTTGCCGAAGCGGTGGCTCGCGGTTGCGAACGTGCCTTTGTCATTGGCGACATGCCCTATATGTCATATCAGGTCTCGGTGAGCGAGGCCATCCGCAACGCCGGGCGCTTTATGGCCGAGGCCGGCGTCGATTGCGTCAAACTTGAAGGCGGCAGGGCTATGTGCGACGCTGTGCGCGGCATTGTCAAGGCCGGCATTCCGGTAATGGGGCACTTGGGCCTCACGCCGCAGAGCGCCTCCGCCATCGGAGGCTACAAGGTACAGGGGCGCTCCGCTCAGGCAGCCATCAATATCTTGGAAGACGCCCTCGCCTTGCAAGATGCCGGCGCCTTTGCCGTTCTGCTCGAATTGGTGCCCGCGCGCGTCACCGAAGTCATTACCCAAAAGTTGGATATCCCCACCATCAGTATCGGGTCAGGGGCCGGCGCATCGGGCTTTTGCCAAATCTTTCACGATGTGGTAGGTATGTTCGAGGCTTTTACCCCTCGCCATGCCAAACAATACGCCGCCATCGGCGCCGAGCTGCGCCAAGCGATGGAGCGCTTCGTCGCCGAGATCAAAGACCGCACCTACCCCGGGCCTGAGCATAGCTTCAAGATCGCCGCCGAAGAGTTGCGCGAATTTATGACCTACGCCGAGAAACGATAACCCTTTTAAACAGCGATACCTGCGCGAGTGGCCTTTGGTCAACTTGATCCGTCGTGCTATAATCCATCCTAAACCGGCTTAAAAGAAGAGGTTTGATGTGTACGCTCCGGAATCTGTGGGTGGCCTGCCGCGACAGATCTGGTTTGTGGCCCTGATGGCCTTGTTGCTGATCGGCCTATTAGCCTCTCTGTTACTCGGCTGGAACCCGACACCGCGAAAGGCTACTCGCGCCGAATCTCTGCTTACAACCATAACGCCCGTGATTATCCCGTCTCCTACCATCTCGACCGCTTTGCCGGCCGGGGTGCCCGCAGATATCGCGCGCACGTCCCCCGCCCCCGTTCCGCCCCTTCCGAGCAACGAACCCTCTTTAGCTCCCTTTCCCTCTCGGCCACGCACGATGGTTGATCATTACCTGTTGCAGCGCCCCATTGCGCCCCCGGGCGAATATCGTCCGGATCGCTACTACCCGTATGCCTCGCGGGGCGATGGCAGCTACCCCGTGCACCTCGGCGTCGAGTTTGTGAACCGCATTGGAACGCCGGTGTTGGCCGCTGCCGACGGGATTATCCGCGTCGCCGGCGAGGACACGTTACAGGTATACGGCGCGCGAGACGGCTTTTACGGCCTGGTGATCATCCAAGAGCTGGAAGAAAAATGGGGGGACGAAGCGGTTTTTGTGGTTTATGGCCATCTGTCGCGGCTGGATGTGCAACCTGGGCAGAGAGTGCGCAAGGGAGAGATCATCGGCGCCGTGGGAATGGCCGGCATCGCCGAGGGACCCCACTTGCACCTCGAGGTGCGCGTGGGTGCCAACGATTATCGCAACACCGTCAACCCAGACCTTTGGTTACAGCCGCTCCCAGGCCATGGCACATTGGCCGGCGAGCTTCTTTCGGCCAACGGCGACCCGGTCGGCGACGCCCGCCTGGTGCTCTATCGGGTGGGCGATAGCGTTCCCTTTCGCTATTTCACCAGCTATCCACTCCTCAAAGCCAACCCGGACCCGGCTTGGGGCGAGAATTTCGCCAC
>JACIWY010000113.1 GCA_014360745.1 Chloroflexota bacterium | reverse complement strand
GAGAGCAAGCGCCGCATCGAAGAGAAGCTGGGTCGTGTGTTTACCGAAATCGTGCCTGCTGCCCGATTCTATTGGGCGGAGGATTATCACCAGAAATATTATCTGCGCAATCTGGGGCCGGTGGCAGAGGAATACCTGGCGATCTATCCTCGCTTGGAAGATTGGGTGAATTCGACGGCGGTGACCCGCGCCAACGGCTATGCGGGAGGCCATGGGGCCGTCGAGCAATTTGAACGCGATCTAGAACGCATGGGGTTATCGGCTGGCGCCCAGCAAGCGCTGCGCGCCGCGTACGCAAGATGGCGACGATAAGAGGTTAGTTTGGGATGGCGGGCACCGGAGGTGGCGCCACGACGCTGAGGCCATCCGCAGGGGGTGCCCGCCACCTCCCCCTCAGTCGCATGAGCGGCTCTCTATCACCCTTTGATACACCTTTACCGTCTCTTGGGCGGTCCGCGCCCAGGAGAAGCGGGCCGCTCGTTCGATCCCGCGGCGGCCCAGCTCTGCCCGCAGGTCATCGTTTCCCAGCAGGTGGCGCAAGGTGGTATAGAGTTCCTCGGTGTCAGTGGGGCAAAAGTAGAGCGCAGCGTCTTGGCCTACTTCAGGCAGGCTGGAATTATTCGCCGCACATACCGGCGTGCCGCAGGCCATGGCCTCCAACACCGGCAAACCAAAGCCTTCGTAGAGCGAGGGTTGGGCGCAAAGCACCGCGCCGGCGTACACCGCCGGCAAATCCTCGTCGGGGACATATCCCGCCAGAATCACCCGCTCGCGCCAGGGGCTGCGCGCCAGGCGGGCAAAGAACCCCTCATACAGCCAGCCGCG
The DNA here is from genome assembly GCA_014360745.1 of Chloroflexota bacterium. Classification (GTDB taxonomy): domain Bacteria; phylum Chloroflexota; class Anaerolineae; order UBA1429; family UBA1429; genus JACIWY01. The sequence continues at coordinate 8,581 of JACIWY010000113.1, read as the reverse complement.
ATTGCCTACCAACACCAACCCATCCACCAAATCCTCTTGGAACAGGGGCTCACAGGCGTCGAGCAAGCGGGCCAGATTCTTGCGCGGTTCGATGGTGCCCACCGAGAGGATGTAACGAGGGGGTAGTTTGTAGCGTTGGTTGATCTCGTTTACTCGCTCGATGGGTTGTGGGCCAAAGTGAGGAGCTGCGGCCTCTGGAATAACGACGATCTTGTCTTCATCGATGGCGTATCTCTCGATGAGATCGCGCTTGGTACATTCGGAGATGGCGATGATGGCGTCGGCACGTCGACAAAAACGCGGCATGGCGCTGCGTAAATAAAGCCGGTTGGCGGGCTTGTGATGTTCGGGCAGGTGTTCGAAGATCAGATCGTGGACGGTCAGCACGGTGGGCACGGAGTGTAGATAGGGAAGTAAATGCTCCGTGGCATGCAGGAGAAGGGCGCCGGGTAAAAGCCGATCCATCGGCAACTTGGCCGCCTGGCTGAGCCATACAGCCGCCCGCCAGGGTTTGTAGCCGAGCGACACACCGACCGTAGGCACCTCTTCCAGGCCTTTCAGCGGGCCCCGATGTCCCAGGCTATTCTGAAAGAAGGCCAGGCCATCTCCCAAAAGAGGCCGTAAAGCGTGGGCCAAGTTGGCCGAATAACGGCTCAGCCCTGCTTTGCTGTGCACGGCGCTCGAGATATCGACATAGATGGGCTTCTGTGCCGAGGGGGCAAACTTGAAACTTGGGTGCGACATGTCCCCGGCTCAATCGGAATCGAGGAGGTCGTCTTCGGTGAACGAGGCTTCCATTGTCAGGGCCAAATCACCCGCGCGGACGCCCTTGAGCACAAAGCGCTCTGCTCCTCGTTGTTCTCCCTGTCGGTAGGCGGCGACGAGGCGCGAGAGGCCCTGATCGAGGATCTGCTGCCGGAGGAACGAATCGACCACCCGCGAAGCCATAGCGCGAACCGCCTCGATGGTCTCCTCTAGCCAGGCATCGGTGAGGCCATAACCGGGCAAGATGGTCACGCTCAGGCTGTCAAAGCCGGCGGAGCGAGCGGCCAGGGCCGCGCGTTTGATGTTCACACCAGTGGCGGCGCCGGCGCCGAGGGCCTCGCTCAACAAGATGATCAATCTGTTGCGTTCGCGCCAGGCCGCGTTATAGGAGGCCTCGGAGGGCTCCAAGATATCGGAGATGCGCAACTGGCCGCCCGGCACCAGCACTCGCCAAAACTCTTCAAAAACGGTCGGCAGGCGAGGCTCGGGAATCTGGCGCAACACCCCGTTCACCACAAGAAGGTCTACCGTCTCGGTAAGGACAGGAATGTGTCGCGATTGGGCCTGGATCAACGTCCAGGGACCTCGCTCGGCCGCCTGGAGAAATTGGCGCAATTCCTCGCGCTGATCGTTAATAACGAGCAGGGTACCGTCGTTGCGTTCTATTTGCTCTGCCAAGATGCGCACGAGCTGGCCCGCTCCAAGGCCGAGGACCACGGTGAGCCCGGAAAAATCGGTTCCGCGCCAAATATCATCGGTTCGAGCGCTTCTATCCTCAGGTTGAGCGGTCATCTCCTCCCCTTTGATCCTCGGCCCAAGGCGCAAGTTCTGGCGCTCCCTGAAAGGCCCTGCCGACGGCGCGATCCCCCTTGAAACAGGGCCTAGCGCCGGGCGTAACGGCCCATGAGCTGCCCTTCGGCCAGGATATGCCCCTCGATGGCCTCCAGCACCTGGCGTTTGTTGGCGCCCGGGCCCAAGCCGAGTTGCTTGTCGAGAGCATAGAGGGTCACAATATAGCGATGGTTGCTGCCGCTGGGCGGGCAGGGGCCGGTGTAGCCTTGTTGACGCCTGCTGTTTTGCCCCGCTGTGCCTATGCCCCCTGTCGTCCGATTGCCCGCGCCTTCGGGCAACTCTCGAATGTCGGCGGGCAGATCGTAGAGCAACCAATGGGTAAAGGTGCCTACCGGTGCATCGGGGTCGTCCATAATCAGCACCAGGCTCTGGGTGCCTTCGGGCACGCCGCTCCATGTGAGCGGCGGCGAGATATTCTGCCCGTCACACGAGTACTTGACGGGGATATTGCCCCCGTCGCCATACGCCGGGCTTTCCACGTGGATGGCCATATCGCGCACACTCCTTTCTGACACAGACACCTGCCGACAGGCCGCGAGAGATAGCGCCAGGAGCAGCGCCAGCAGCCAGGCTCGATGTATGTTTTCCAAGAGGTGCGTCGTTTGGTCCGGTGGCCGACCTGACATATTTTCATGCTCCTCGGCGTCCGGCCCGTCTAATTCCTTCCTGATTATAGCATAATGCGGTTATGCGGCGGATGCAAGTTCAATAACCGTGGGGCACATGCTATAATGGACGGCGAAAGCAGATGGGGGAGGAAAACCCATGATCGATGTGGTGGCCGCAGGGCATTTGTGTGTCGATATTATCCCGACCATTCCGCGAGCGTCGGCCGAGGCGAGGACCTTCCTGGCCCCCGGGCGGCTGAGCGAGGTGGGGCCGCTGATGTTTTCCACCGGGGGGTCAGTGTCGAATACCGGTTTGGCCCTGTATCGTTTAGGGCTTGATGTGTGCTTGCTGGCCCGCGTGGGGGGCGATCGCATCGGGGCGCTGATCCGCGACTTGTTGGCTGCCCAAGATCCGCGCCTGGTGGAAGGGCTGACCATCGCGCCCGACGAGGCCAGCTCTTATACCATTGTCATCAATCCGCCGGGGGTCGATCGCACTTTTCTGCATTGCCCCGGGACGAATCATACCTTTGGCCTGGAGGATGCGCGCCCCGAGTTGCTCAGGCAGGCGCGCCTCTTTCATCTGGGGTACCCCCCTTTGATGCGCCGCTTGTATAGCGAGCAAGGAGAAGAGTTGGCGGCGATATTCGAACTGGCGAGGGAGTCGGGCGCGACAACCTCGCTGGATATGGCCATGCCCGATCCGGCCGGGCCCTCCGGCCAGGTGGATTGGCGGGCGGTGCTGGCCCACGTGCTGCCGCAGGTGGACCTGTTCGTGCCCAGCGTAGAGGAGACGCTGTTCATGTTGCGTCGAGGGCGTTTTGAGACGCTGAGCCGCGAGGCCGGCGAGGGGCTGTTAGACGCTCTATCGGCCGAGGAAATTGCCTCGCTGGCTGAGGAGGCGTTGGCTTTTGGGGCGCGGATCGTGTTGCTCAAGCTTGGCCATCGCGGCCTCTATTTGCGCACGGCGCCGGGCTTGGCCAAAGGGCGCACGCTGGGGCGCGGCGGGCCGGCTCGTCTTGATGTCTGGGATGGGCGAGAGCTATGGGCGCCACCGTTCGCCGTGGAGGTGGTGGGCACAACCGGTGCGGGGGATGCGGCCATCGCCGGGTTCCTCGGTGGCGTGTTGCGTGGAGCGACTCCTGAGGAGGCGGTGACCTGGGCGGCGGCGGTGGGGGCTTGTTGCGTGGAGGCGGCCGATGCAACCAGCGGCGTCCGCACCTGGAAGGAAACGCAAAGTCGGGTACGTGCGGGGTGGATGCGGCGCCCTATCGAGGTCGCCGGGCGTGGGTGGTTTTGGGATGACAACGTACAACTCTGGCGTGGGCCGGCTGAGGCCATGTCATAAGGGAGCTATCGGGCGCGGGGTGCCCATTCCTGGAAGGGAATGTCATCGAGTACATAAGACAAGAGCATAGGGAAACGCGGCCCGGGTACCAAAAAATAAAATACGACCTCTGAAGCGCTTTGATCAAGTTCCAGATCGAAACCGTATTGACTGAGAAATGTGCCATCGGAGGCGAGAGCATAGCAACGATGTCGGGCCAGGATGCTCAGGCTGGCCGAGTCGATGATATCGATGACCCCGCCGTTGAGATCGGCGCCGGCGCAGATCAGGTTTTCTCCTACCACTTGGCCGTCGCTGTATAGCGTCCCTGTCGTAGAGGGTTGGCGACGGATCTCTTGGCCATCGGGCGCCCATTCATAGATCAGGCTGCCCTCATCGTTAAAGCCGTAAAGCGATCCTGCCGACCCTTGTAGTACGAGGGTAATCCGGCCGTCCACGGACAAACGATGGCGTTGTTCCAGCGAGCGAGTGTCCAGGGCCAGGATCAGCGACGAGCCATGCTCGTCATCGGCGATTACGGGGACCCACAAGGTGTCATGGCTCAAGTGTAGCCCACCGACGACATAGTATTCATCCTGGGCGATATCGCGCACCTGGGCCACGGTGAGGGTGTCTCGGCGCAGTTGATAGATCAATGCAGAGGAGCGCTCCGGCGAAAAAATGGAAACATAGAGGGCGTTGTCGCCCACCGCCAGGCCTCGCACGCCCTGCGCCTGAAGGGCCACGGGGCGGCTCAACCTCGGCACAAGGCCGTCGATCCCGATCGCCGGCGAAGGCTTGGATATTTCCTTTATTGAGGCTTGGCCTGCCCTCGAGCGTAGACCGGCCAGAGCCGGGCCTGTGGGAGCGGCTGGGGACGTTTCAGATGGTGAGGGGCTTGGAGAAGAGGCGGGCTCGGCAAGCCGCTCGCCGACCGCGCAGCGGCGGAGAGAGGAGGCTGCCGCGACGATCAGCAGAAAAAGCAGGATGGTCAACACGATATAGGAACGGCCCATCGATTTCACCACAATGCCGTCAAGGTATCTCTCGATCATTGTAACATGCCTTGTGGGTCAGGGCCACCGGGTTCAGGGCAACTGTATATCGCTGGGATTGCCCCCGAGGGCTAAAGGAGCCGCCCCAGAGGGCCAAGTCGACCGAATGGGCTTAGCGCGGGTATTCTCATCTGCCTGCTCGGCGGGGCAGAGCTCCGCGTCCCGCTTAGTAGGTACGGTTGCCAGGTATGGGGTAGCTCGTTAGAATGGATGCCATACCATAAACCAGGCCGCCGGGAGGGCAATCATGAATATCAATGCGTTGGACAAACTCCCCGCTCGGGTCAAGTTCATGTATGGTATCGGCGATACCGGCTTTAGTTTGACGAGCACCCTGATCGGCGCCTATTTTCTGCTTTTTCTAACCGATGTGGTCGGCCTGAGGCCGGCATTGGCCGGGGCGGCCATTATGGTGGCCAAGCAATGGGATTGGATCAACGATCCCATCGTGGGTTATATCTCCGATCGCACCAACACCCGCTGGGGGAAGCGCAGGCCGTTTCTATTATTTGGTTTCATTCCTTATGGCCTGACATTTGCTCTTATGTGGTGGAAACCTCCTGTTGAGAGCCAAATTGGCATGGCCATTTACTTTGGCGCTGTGTATGTATTATACGATACAGCGGCGACGTTCGTGTACATGCCCTACTTTGCCCTGACGCCGGAATTGACCCGCGACTATGACGAGCGCACCGCATTGACCTCCTATCGTATGGCCTTTTCCATTTTAGGCTCGCTGATCGCTTTTACGGTGCCCTTGATCATTATCGGCTCTTTTCGGCCGGAGAATGCCGGCCGCGTTTGGTGGAATGGCGTGCTCTTTGCCATACTAAGTGCCATGCCCTTGTTGCTGACCTTTTGGGGCACGCGCGAGCGATACACGACCACGACCTCCGCCGGGCCGTTGACGCTGCGTAGCTCCGTGAAAGCGGCGTTACAGAATCGTCTTTTTCTCTTTGGCGTCGGGCTTTTTCTGGCTACCTGGCTGGCCATTAGCATCGTGGAGGCGGTGTTCTTGTACTATATTCGCTATTATCTCAGGCTCGAAGGATCGAGCGATGCGATTATGGCCTGTGTGTTTGTAGTCGCGATCCTGGCGCTTCCGTTGTGGGAATGGACCTCGCGGCATTCGAACAAGCGGCGGGCGTACATCGTGGGCGTCACTTTTTGGGCTGTGGTGCAGATCGTTCTGGTGTTGCTGCGGCCGTCTCCGCCGACGGCCTTGGTGTTGGCCCTGGCGGCGATGGCCGGCGTGGGCGTCTCGGCCGCCCATGTATTGCCCTGGGCCATCATCCCCGACGCGATGGAATGGGATGAACTTCAGACCGGCCAACGCCATACGGGCACTTTTTACAGTATCGTCATGTTGATGCAAAAGGCGTCTGCAGGGCTGGCCCTGTTGGGCATCGGCCTGGGATTGGAATGGTCCGGCTATGTGCCCAACGCCGACGTTCAGCCGCTCAGCGCATTGACCGCGATCCGCGGATTCGTCGGGCCGGTGCCGGCGATGTTGCTTTGCTTGGGGATCTTGTTGGCGGCGCTCTATCCGCTGGGCCGCGAGGAGCACCTGGCGACACGGCAAGAGCTGTTGCGTCGGGGGATGGTCGATGCGGGGGCGAATGGCCGCTGATATAGAGATCGTCCAGGCGACGACGCAACGCGAGCGGCGACGCTTCCTTGCCTTTCCTTGGCAGATCATGCGCCATGATCCGCTTTGGGTGCCGCCGCTGCTCGCCGAGTTGGAACAACGGGTTGATCCCGAACGGGGCGCTTGGTTTCGGCACGGCTCGGCCGAGTTCTTTATGGCCATGCGCGCCGGTCGGCTGGTGGGCACGATCTGCTGCGCCGTCGACGAGGAGCGCAACGCCTTTCTGGGATTGGCGGATTGCATTTTCGGCTTTAACCATTTCGTGCCGGATTATAAAGTGGCTGCGGCGTTATGGGATTATGCGGCGGCCTGGGCTCGCGCCCGCGGATTGGAAAAGCTCTTTGGGCCCTATCATCTCGATTATGAGGACGGCTATGGCATTCTAATAGAGGGTTATGACCGTCCGCCGACGCTCTTGTGCGGGCACACGCCGCCCTATTATCGCGAATTCATCGAACGTTACGGTTTTGCGCCGGGCCACGAGCAGAACGTCGCTCTAGAGGTGACGACAGCGGCCTTTCGCGATCAGGCTGGCCCTATGGCCAAACTGCATCGCGTCGCAGAGGCGGTCCGGCGTCGAGGCAAGATCATTGTGCGCGCGGCGCGGTGGGAGGATTGGGACGCCGAGATCGACCGGATGTTGCCCCTGCTCCATGCTGCTTTGGGAACGCTGCCGGATGCCGTCCCTTGGCGCAGAGAGAGCCTGGAACAGCTTGCGCGCGGGATGCGTCATTTTATTGACCCCGATTTCGTCCTATTTGCCGAGATGGATGAGCAGGTGGTAGGTTGCGTGGTGGGCCTGCCCAATTGGAACGAGGCGTTGATCCATGCTAATGGGTTACGCTATCCCTGGGATCGTCTGCGCGTCTGGCCCTGGTTTCGTCGCCAACCGGAATGTTTGTGTGTCAAGAGCATCCTCGTGTTGCCCGATCGCTGGGGCCTCGGTGTGGATGCTTTGCTCTTCCATGAGTTGGGCAAACGCGCAGTGGAGAAGGGATATCATTGGGTCGATCTTTCGGTCACCGGTTTAGAGAATCCGATGACGGTGCGGCTGGCCACGCGGCTTGGCGCCCGCATCTACAAGCGATGGCAAGTATACAGTAAAAAGGTGTGACCTATGAAAATAAATACAAAAAGCCACCGGTGGCGTCTTGTCTTGCGTGTTGCGCTGCTAGGGCTTCTGATCACGGTGGGGCTAATAAAGCCGACGGCCTCGGCTTCTCCGGCGAAAGAGACGGGGGCGCTTGCCCCGTTGCCGACGATGGTGCCGGGGCCAGAGTTGGGGCTAAAGCCGACCTCGGGCTATGCGCGGGGCTATCGGCCCCCGCGGGCGAATGTCGGCCATTTGAGTGTGCGGAATCAGCTCGCCCGGCCCCAACTGGCCCAACCATTGCCCTCGCGTTGGGACTGGCGCGATCAAGCCGCGGTGACGGGAGTGCGCAACCAGGGCGAGTGCGGTTCCTGTTATGCCTTTGCCGGGCTGGGCAGCTTGGAAGCCCAATTGCTGATACGCGGCGCGGGGCTGTATGACTTTTCCGAGAACAACATCGCCGAGTGCAGCTACGAACCTGCGGGTTGTGAAGGGGGGAATATTTGGATCGTCGCCAACCGATTGAGTAGCTATGGCGCGGTGGCGGAGAGCTGCGATCCTTACAATCCAGCTACACAACCCTGCAAGACCACCTGCCCGCCCATTAAGATGGTCGATGAGGTCTGGATCTTGGGCGATTCGTCGGTGCCCGACACGACGCTGCTCAAGACGTGGCTTTATCGATACGGCCCGCTCTATGTCACGATGGATTCGGGCTCGACATCGCCGACCTGGGATCAGGAATTCGCGCAGTACAAGGGCAGGTATACTCTGTACCATCCGGATATAATCAAGCTGGATCATGCGGTATTGTTGGTGGGTTGGGATGATAACCTGATCCATGCCGGGGGGAGCGGTGCCTGGATCGTTAAGAACAGTTGGGGGGTGAATTGGGGTGCCGGAGGATATTTTACCATGGCCTATGGTTCAGCCGGCCTGGGCAGCAACCCGGCCTTGATCGCGGGTTGGCATGAGCCCAAGTCCGCAGAGAGATTATTGTTTCTGGACGAAGGGGGCTGGCAACGCGAGTACGGCTGGATGTCGCAGCTCGGCGCCTGGGGTATGGTGCGCCTCATCCCGAGCCAAAGCGGCTGCATCGACCAGGTGGAGCTTTGGACGACCGATCGCACCCGCCAGGTGGATGTCTATCTTTATGATTCGTTCGACGGCCAGGCGCCGAGTGGTTTGCTGCGGCAATTGCCGCGCCAGGCTTTCGAGTTTCCCGGTTACCACAAA
>JACIWY010000112.1 GCA_014360745.1 Chloroflexota bacterium | reverse complement strand
GGGAAACATAAACATCAAGGCCAACAATGTAGTCAAGATATTCAGAAAGACGGCCACTATCTCACGTCGGACCTTCGCCCAATTCACTTTCACTTCCCGTAATTCTGCCCGTTGTATCAAGCTTGTCCCCCTTTAACGTCGGACTTCCGCCGCATAATACACCCATCTTCCGGACAACTTTATCTGAACTATAGTAAGTAATAGCAAAGCGATAAAGAGCAGCCAAGCAAGAGCACTTCCATAACCCATGTCGAAGCTCTTGAACGCCATCTGATATAGATGCAGCGCATAAAAATAGGTAGCATAAGCCGGCCCCCCCTCCGTAGCCACAAAGGCCATCCCGAATACCTGAAAGCTATTAATAATGCCGAGAACTAGGTTAAAAAAGATTGTCGGCGTAATCAAGGGAATGGTCACATGGATCGTCTTTTGCCAACTGTTGGCGCCATCGACTAATGCAGCATCGTACATCTCCTCAGGCACGCCCTGCAGCCCGGCGAGAAAGATAAGCATACGATTGCTGCCAACGCTGGTCCACAAGCTGATCATCACCAAAGCGGGAAGAGCCCATTGCGAGCTGGCCAGCCAAGCCGGCCCTTTGACGCCAAACAAAGCACGAATAAGGAAATTCACAATACCTACGTCTGGCTGAAGAATCCACACCCAGAGCAAAGTGGCTGCCACTTGGGGAGTCAGCGAGGGTAAAAAGAAACATACGCGCCATATGGTCGTGCCCCGAACGCCACGATTGAGCAAAAGGGCTGCTAGGAACGACCCCATGATTCCCAACGGCACTGTGGTGAGGCTCCACAAAAGGGTCCGCTCTACCGATTTCCAGAAAAGGCGATCCTTAAATAAGGCTGTGGTATAGTTACCCAAACCAATCCACTGTGGCGTCTCAAGAAGATAGTAGCGATTAAAACTATAATATAAAGAGGCTAAAAGGGGACCGACGGTAAATAGCAAGAACCCTATGGTCCAGGGAGATGTGTAAAGATATCCACTGAGCGCCTCCTTCAGCCGAGACTGGCGGACGCGTGCAGCGTGCAAAGCTTTGGCAGACATTTGCTCTGCGACCGAGTCGAACACGGAGGTATTCATAAACATTTCCTTCGGGCCAGGTTCTCAAAAGATGACTCCATCCCAATTAGACAGTGCCCCATCCATCCGGTCCATGGGGGCATGACACAATCATGCCCCCATCCACAACATAACCCACGTAGCGGATCAAATCTGATCTTGGGCCCTAGTAAGGCTTGTCCACCACGGATTGTACGGCTTCTTTTATCTTTTTCATGGTCTCCGCGGTCGGTTCCACATCTCCGAGCCAGATACGCTGCATCTCATTCTGAAGCACCGTACGCGCCTCGAGTTCTCGAGTATTCTTGGGAATACGCGACGGCTCCTCCAACAAGTTGTTATCGTACTGTAACTTGAGAAAGGGATCATTGCCAAGCTTTTCGATCGTCTTGATATCATCCACACGAGCAGTCAAGTAGCCCAGTTCGGTCATTTGCAGCTCAGCGCATGGCTGGTTAGCCATATAGTAACTGAGCAGGAAAGCCTCCTCCGGGTGCTTGGAAAAGGTCGTCGCACTGTGCGTGGCGATGATGCCGATCCAGCCGTTAGCATTCGACTCGCGAGGCGCTTGGATGACGCTCCATTTGAAAGGATCGCCGGCCTCCTTAACGGCGGCCTGTATGCTTTTGTGGATCCAGCGGCCGGCGCAGACCATGGGCACCTTTTGGGCAGCAAAGAGAGCTGCCTCACCACCGGTGGGCAACGCCTCAGTAAGTGGGATCAGGCCGGCTCGATAACAAGAATTGGCCCAAACGGCCCACTGGCGGGCCTGATCGGAATCCACCAAAGACTCGGTGCCTTCTTCGTTGTACTCCCACCCGCCGAAGGCTCGGATGCCATCATAAATGAACTCAAAGTTATTGCCGCGTATAGTATAGCCATAGACCTCGCGGTCGGTCTCGGGGCCTTTGGCCATAGCTTTGGCCCATTCAAAGATCTCGGCGTGGGTATGATCATAGATTTCAGGCACAGGTAGGCCGGCGGCCTGGAACATATCCTCATTAATCCAAATGTGCGCCGCACCGGGATGGCAGTTCTTGGGCAAGCCGTACATCTTGCCCTCGTACGTTAAAGGAGCAATGCTAGCTGGTACCCATTCATCTTTTGAGTAGCCATGCGCATCCAATCGCTCATCCGAGACGGCAATGATCCCTTGCCTAATGAGACGCTGATGATATCCCGAGTGCGCCGCTGTCCACATAACGTCGCCCAACGTCTTGGCAGCAGCCATCGTCTGCACCTTGGCCTCGAACTCGCCACCGGGAATGGGGGCCAATTCGACTTTGATATAGGGATACTGCTCGGTCAACAGCCCCGGGCAACCGACATACAAAGGAGCCTCGCTCTTTTCACCCCCAGCGCGCAGGTGCAGTTGCAACACAACAGGCTCCTTCCCCGCCGGCTTGGCCTGCACGGGTGGCATAGTAGGCTGTGCCTTGGGCATCGCGGTCGCTGTCGGCTCCGCCTTGGGCGCACACGCCGCCAGCACAATTCCTCCCGTCGTCATCGCAAGCGCCCTCAGAAACTGCCTTCGCTTCATCTCTGCAATCATGGTGTACCTCCTAGTCTCAGTGATGCGTGAAAATGGCCGGAACGACAAACCCTTTTCCTTCCTCCTTGGTTTCTACGAGGCCCATCCACCCCCAGCTTGCCCATCCCACAGATGGCTTACCACAGAAGGATATTTGGCCTCGGTACGACGGCCGATTACAATACAGATCGCACCAGCATCTACCCCTATTGTAACCCGAACAAATACGGGGTGTGTCTCAACTCCGTCCCAGGGTGGTCTCAGCCCGGCCACGGAGGCGGAACGGCCGATATGGACGAACGTGAATTCTATACTTGGGTCCACGATGCACTGATGCACTATGGCGACAGTATCCATCTGCGCGAGAATCCGCTATTGGAACGGCTCTCTGCGCTTCAGCCTGAAGAAGACCGCATCAGCAAGCTGCGCGATCTGTTGCGCCGGGCGGTCGAGGCGCTCAAGCCGCCGGAGACGGTGCCCTACGGCCAGCCCGAGTGGCTGCCATACCGTATCCTGTGGGGGCGTTGTATCCAGCGGCGCAACCAGATACAACTCTGCGACGAATTGGCGCTCAGTCGATCCACGTTCTACCGCTATCAAGCCCAGGCCATCCATGAGGTGGCGCGAACCCTTTGGGAAACGGAGTTGGGCATTTGCGCAACGGAGCGCACCCCTCAGCCCGACGAGGCCGAAGAGCCGGCACTGGCCGAAGCCGCTCGCCTGGCCTATCGCGCCACGCGCCAGGTGGTCCATCTCGGCAACTTGGTGCTCGATGTGCAACGGATTATGAGTTCCCTATTGGAGCAACAAGGCACCACGTTGCAGGTGCGGATCATGCCTGATGTCGGCGAAGTATATGGAGACCCGGCTGTGCTGCGCCAGATCCTCATTCATGCCCTGAGCGGGGCGCTGCGCGTCGGCGCCGGCCCAAAGCTGACGTTGAGCATCAGCGCCGAGCCCGAGAAGACAGTTTGTCGCATCCATGGCCTTGCGGCAATCACAGGTCTGCCTCTGGCCCATGATCATTTGGCCAAGACGCCGGAATTGATGCTGAGCCGTCGCTTGCTCGATATTTACGAAGGAAGGCTTTTCTTTGAAGATGAGGATACAACATCGCCTGTAATCGGCTTCGTCCTGCCCTCTGTGCGCCCACCGACGATCCTGATCGTTGAGGATGATCCCGATACGATCGAATTGTACCAACGCTATCTGAGGCGGGCCGGATTTGCCCTCCATCTGGCACAGAGTGGCAACGAGATCTGGGCCTTGTTGGAGCAGAATCGCCCCGATTTGATCCTCCTCGACGTTCTGATGCCCAAGGAAGATGGTTGGCTGGTGCTGCAACGCCTGCAAACCCTTCCCGAGACGGCGGATATTCCCGTCATCGTCTACTCGGTGTTGCCCCAGCCGACATTGGCCCTCTCCCTCGGCGCGCGCGAGGTATTGCTCAAACCCGTACAGGAGGATGCCCTCCTACACGCTGTCAGGCAAGTCCTGGGCTCGGAAGATAACGCGGATCAGCGACCTCGATCATCGCTTGTAAACAACGCCCAAAACGGGGCAGATCGATGCCGTGCGGATAGTTGAACACCAAAGGCATCTGCACCGTGATCTGTTCCTCGCTCGGATCGCGGGCCGAGACAATCACGACAGGCACTTGGCTCAACCGCTCCGATGCCCTCATGTGCGCCAGGAGCTCATAACCATCCATACGTGGCATGAGCAAGTCCAAAAAAACGACGTCCGGTGTCATTGTTTCCATAAGAGCCAAAGCTTCCTGCCCATCGTAGGCGCGCAGAATGCGATAGGGGCGGGGCATGGTAGTGAGCATCATTTCCAACAAGCGGACGGCATCCGGATCGTCGTCGGCGATCAGCACGGTGGTTTCCCCTTCGCGCTCCACCTGGCGCATGACCGCGTTCAGCAAGTCAACACTGATAGGCTTGATCAAATAAGCCAGCGCGTTGGGCATCGGACCACTGGCGAAATTCGGCAATTGACAAGAGATAATCGGCACCTCGTAAGCCATATGGCTCACCAGTGATTCAAGCTGTTCCTGCCACTCTCGTGAACAAATGATCGCCCGAGGGTGTAGGTCTTGCACTAGGAGGACGAATTCGTTCATCTGCCCGGCAGCGACAAGACGATAGTTTTCGATATGCCTGGCCAAGAGGCGAGCGATCCCCGGATCCCTATGAACGACCAAACACACAGGGAGATCATCCTCCTTTTTTCGTCGGAGCTTGGTTTGCAATAACCCCCCTCTCTGACTTTGGGCGCCGGGCAGCGGCAAGGTGAGATAGAACGTGGTACCCTGGCCCGGTGCGCTTTCGACCCAAACGCGCCCGCCGTGCAGCTCCACCAGTTGCTTGGTAATACTCAGCCCCAAACCACTGCCTTTGCCCTGCATTGTATCCTTTTGGGTAGCACGCACCTGTGAAAACTCGCGAAAGAGGTTGGGGATATCGGCTGCTGCGATGCCCGGCCCCGTATCCTGCACACTGATGCACACGCTCGAATCTTCCACCGTCGTGCGGACCGTGATACCCCCCTGTTCGGTGACGCGCACGGCGTTGGTGAGCAAGTTGAGCAGAGCCTGCCGCAAACGGATCGGATCCACGATGAGCTGGGGCAAACCCTCGTCGGATACCGAATCTCCTGCAGGCCGGGCAAGATCAGGCGGCTCCACACGTAAAAAGAGCCCTTTGCGCTCGGCGAGGGGGCGCACAATCTCGGTCGCCTTGTCGACTACATCGCTTTGCAAATCCACGCGATCTTTAACCAGGGGCAGCCGCTCAGCCTGAATCTGGGCCAAATCCAGCACATCATCGACGAGCGCAGCGAGATGTTGGCTGTTGCGATAGATGGCATCCACATCGGCCCAGTAAGGTGCGGGCAACGGTTCGCCATAACGCTCCGGCGAAAGCGCCATGAGCCGACTAAAGCCCAAGATCAGGCTCAGCGGGCCGCGCAGCTCATGACTGACGGTGGTGGCAAAGCGAGTCGTTTGGGCACGGGCCGCTTCGGCCTCCTGGCGGGCGGCGATCAACTCGCGGTTCATCTGCTCGATGCGATAGGTCGCCTCTTCGAGAGCGCGCAACGCACGATAGAGCTCGGCACGGCGGGCCTGTGTCTCGGCCAGAGCTTGGCGCGCTTCCTCCCACCCGGTCAGGGCCCAGGCCACCGATGCGGTTACCGGGCGGGCGGAGAGCGCCGTAGCGCCCCATACCAGAAAATACAAGGCGCCCAGCCCCAGAAGAGAAGACCCCGCCACCTCGGCCCCGGTGCTTGCGCAGAGCGCGATCAAGCTCGCAAGCCACACACAACAGGCGCCAGCCAACCCTCCCCATGCGCCGAGCAGGGCGCCAGCCGCAACAATAACCACACTGCCCACAGCCATTATCAAAGGGGTGGGGTAGGTATACACTAACGCCCCCTGTAAAAAGGCCAGGCCAATGCAAAACAGCCAACTCGCTACATGCAAGCGATTCTTGTATTGCCAAAGGGACAATATCCCTAATAACACGAGTAGCACCGCAACAACCGTGTTCACGCCAAAATGCCATGAACGATAGAGACAATAGACATACCAGGCCCAAGCCACAAACAGGCTGGCCGCCAGAAATCCTCTCAACATACCCCGGCGCAGCTCCAATATCTCCTCGCGCAGATGGTGTTCAGAATCGAGAGGCAAAACGCTCATTTGGGCGGTCATACTCGACGTACCTCAATGCGATCTCTAAACCCTAGACAAGGAATCGCTTCCGAGAAGCTGCTTTCTCACCTCACCTTATCCCAATCGAACACCACCCCCAAATACTCGTCCTTGCGCTCGCGCAGGCCGGCATAGGCCGTCGGCGCCTCCTCGGGCGACAGGACATGGGTGATCAATTCCTCGACGCGCAGCTTGCCCGCAGCGATGAGCTCCAACAAGATGTCCACGTTACGCTCGATCGAGTGTTTCACCTGGCCCGTCGGGTCGCGCTTCACCGGATAGCGCCATTCATGGGCGCCCTTGAAGGTTATGCAACCCTCGCCCCAGAGATGGACATGGCGCAGCAACGGCGTCATGTCGGCGACATGGCTCGCCCGTGGCGTGCCCAGCAGGATCACTTCGCCCAGCTTGCCGGCCAAGCGCGCGGCGGGCTCGGCCAGGGGCGCAGCGCCGATGGCTTCAACCACTGTTTGACACATCCTGCCGCCGGTGAGATCGGCTACGGTTTGGTGCACATCGACCTCGTTCGGGTTCAGCACATGGGCCACACCACAACGTCGGGCCACCTCGCAGCGCATCGGCGTGAGATCGATCCCCACTACCGTGCATCCTGCCAGGGTAAAGAGTTGGGCCGTCAAGTTGCCCACCGGCCCCAGGCCGTACACGGCCACCCAATCGCCCAGCTCCGCCTCGCTCACCCGCAAGGCCGTGATGCCCACGGCGGCCAAGCGCGCAAACACCGCCAGGCGCATATCCAAGCCCTCGGGCACCCGCGCCGTGAGGGTGTTACTCTGCACCACGCCGGCATGTTTGGTATAGGAAAAGACGCGATCGCCCACAGCGATATTTCGTACTTCGGCGCCCACGGCGATCACCTCGCCACAGCCGGCATAGCCGGGCACAAAGGGCAAAGGCGCCCAACTCTCGATCCCGGCCAAACAGGATAGCTCGGTGCCCGGGCTGATCAGGCTGTACCGGGTACGGATGGCGACGCGATCCGAGGGCAATGCGTCCAGATCGAACGTAAACGTTTGCAACTCGACCACATTCGGAGCCACAAAAACCACGCGTTTCGATTCCATCGTTCGTTACTCCTCTCCCTTTTTCTCCAAGATACCTCGCGCGGCGATCTCGCCCGTAGCCGCCGCGCCGGCGATCCCCCGCGAGACGCCAGCGCCATCGCCGGCCACATACAAGCCCGGGATCTCGGTCTGCAAATGGCGATCCGTCTTGGGCCGGATGGCATAGCGTTTCAATTCCAACGCATACAGCAGCGTGCGGTCGCTATCTAGGCCGGGGATCACGCGGGCCAACATCTCCAGCGCCTCTAGCAGATCCGTCACCACCCGCCCCGGTAGGGCCATGGTGATGTCGCCGGGGGTTACATCGCGCAGGGTGGGCACCACGTCAGAAGGGCTCTTTTGCAGGCGCCCCCAAGTGGAACGCCGATGCCGGCGCAAATCGCCCAAGCTCTGCAAGATCGGCCGCCCGCCCCCGATCGTCGTCGCCATCTGGGCGATAGAGACGCCGTACGCCGTGGTGCTCTCGATCGGCTCGGTGAGGTTGATGCTGGTCAGCAGGGCAAAATTGGTGTTGGGCGATTGTTTCCCCTTAAGCGCGTGCCCGTTGACCCCCACGGCTCCCTCCTCAGCATACACCTCCTTGACCACAAAGCCATGCGGAGACACGCAAAAGGTGCGCACCCGATCGTCATACGTGGGAGCGCGCACATAGAACTTGGGATCGTACGAGATCTCGATCACATCCTCCATGACGATGGCCGGCACCTCGACGCGCACGCCCACATCGATGGGGTTGTAGGCAATGGTCAGGCCATGGCGCTGGGCCACCTCGCCCATCCACTGGCTGCCCACGCGGCCGGGAGCCAGGATCGCGGCATCGGCCTCCAGGCGATCCCCTCCCTGAAGCAACAAACCGGCCACGCGCCCCCCCTCGACAACAACGTCCTCGACTCGCGTGTTCAGCCGGAAGCGCACGCCTCGTTCGCGCAGATCGTCGCTGAAACGCTGGATCAGCTCTACCAAGTGGTCCGAGCCCACATGAGCCTGGCGAATGGGCAAAAAGAGCACCCCGGCCTTGGCCGCCCGTTTTTCCAGATCGTGGGTGGCCTGGTCTTCGGTGGGTATCACCTCGACCCCATACTGCTTCAAGATGGCCTCGATGTGATCCATCAGATCCCAGGCATCGGCAGCGTTCATAAAGGTATAGAGATCGCCGCCTACTTGGGTATGAAAGTTGATCTTGCCGTCGGAAAAGGTGCCCGATCCACCCACACCATGCAGCAGATCAAAGCCGTCATCTCGCCGGCGTTCAGCCACCGGTTTGCCCATATCCACGATGATTACCTCGACGCCTTTGTCGGCCAATTCATAAGCGGCAAAGAGGCCGGCCGGGCCGGCCCCGACGATAGCAACGCGCATGTACACACCTCCGGAAAGGGGCCGCGTTGGGGCGAAAAGCGCCAAGCGCCCATCGCCCCATTGAGGAATACGAGTAGAAGCTAATCCGAATGGGGTGCGGTGTCAATTGCGTTATTTCCCTTTTGACACAAGCCCCCCAACCGGCTAGACTATAACGACGGTGGACACCCCCATGAAGTGCCGACCGAGGCGTTCCGTCGGCCTATCACGGAGGATCGGCCATGCCCACGAATCTGCCCCCAGAATGCGCCAAGCTTGAGGAGCAATATCGCGAGGCCAAGGATTTAGACGAAAAGATCCGCCTGCTCGAAGAGCTACTTGGCTGCATTCCCAAACACAAAGGCACCGACCATCTGCGCGCCGACTTGCGTCGCAAGCTTTCCAAGCTCCAGGCTGCCGCCGAAGCCGGCGGCGGGCGCGCCAAGACGGCCTCGGCTTATCACATCGATCGCGAGGGCGCGGGGCAGGTGGTCTTGGTGGGCCCGCCCAATGTGGGCAAATCGGCGTTGGTGGCCACGTTGACCAATAGCTCCCCTGAGGTGTCTCCCTCTCCCTTTTCCACCTGGGAGCCGACCCCCGGCATGATGCCGGTATACGATGTACAGGTGCAGCTCATCGACACGCCCCCGCTGAACCCGGATTATGTCGAGCGAGCCCTGTACGATCTGATCCGTCGGGCCGACCTTGTGCTCTTGGTGGTCGACGTCCAGACCGACCCGCTCGGCCAGTTGGAAGAAAGCCTCGCCCTGCTCAGAGAACAACGCATCGCGCCCGTGGAGAT
>JACIWY010000111.1 GCA_014360745.1 Chloroflexota bacterium | reverse complement strand
CGCGAGGGATACCGCCAACGTCATGTGGATCCGGAGGTAATGCGCGTTCTGAACCACTATATGCGTCAACCGCTGCCCGAGCGACCGGGCGCCCGTCGCTTGGCCTTGCGCCGCAATCGAGCGCTTATGGCTTTGCTCTATGACACGGGAATGCGTATCAGCGAGGCCTTGGCCCTTACCCGCGAGGACGTGCTCGATGGTCGAGCTACCAAAGTTCGTCTCACCAAGACCAAGAACGGCAAACCCCGCACCGTCTTTCTCTCAGATCAAACGCGCAGGCTCATTCAGGATTACATACGAGAACGTGAGGATGGGATCCATGCCCCCTTGTTCGTATCTCATGGGCGGGATAAGGGGTCACCCATTACACCAAGCCACGCTTGGCATCTGGTGAAACAGGCAGCCAAAGCAGAGGGGCTATATGCCAATACCTCACCCCATTCGCTGCGCCATCGTCGGGCTCAAGATCTGCTCGATGAAGGCATGCCTTTAGAGTGGGTAGCTGCTCTGCTCGGGCATCAGCATCCTGACACAACTCGCGTCGTATATGCCTGGCAAACCGATGAAGAGAGATTGGCCGATATGGTGGCCACATATGGCTTGCGCCCGTTAGAAGCAGCACGCCGAGGCAACGTCTCCGATCCCTTCTCGGCCGAGGACAAGAATGAAGAAACACCCAACCTTACGGACTGTTCGCCAGACCAAGATCAGGCGAGGCGCTGACGAGCAAGGACGGCAGCGCCCAGAGCACCGGAATAATCCCCCAGGCTGGCTCTCACAACACGTACCTGGTCCGCCTGCTCGGAATTGATATAATGCTCGATGGCGACATTGCGCACCGGCTCCAGATAGGCATCGCCCATACGTTCGAGCACACCCCCTCCGATGACCACGATTTGTGGATCTAGGAGGTTTACGCATGCGGCGACGAGCAGGCCCAAGTAATATTGAGCCTTTTCGACGACCTCCACCGTCACGCTATCTCGTGCATCATAGGCATCGCCAAGAATGGCACTACTCATATCGCTGCGCTTTTGGCGCGCCATAAGATCGGGCACGATCGAGGATCGCCCGCCATCCAACGCGGCACGAATCTCGCGTTCCATGGCCGAGCGACTGGCCAACGCCTCGGCATGACCTTGTCGACCGCAACTGCATACCGGCCCACCGGCCATTAAGGGCATATGGCCCACCTCGCCTGCGGAATAGCGCGCACCCGTATAGAGCTTGCCATCGACAATGAGACCGCCGCCGATGCCGGTGCCCACGAAAATGGCCAACATATGCTCACTTCCACGGCCTGCCCCGTAGGTATGCTCCCCCACCGCACCCACGTTCACATCGTTATCGATCGTCACCGGCAATTGCAGATGCTTGGACAACCTCTTCTCCAGCGCCAAGTGATTCCAAGAAGGGCCAAGATTGGGGCAATGAACGACCAAGCCTTCCTTGGGTTGCACCGGCCCCGGCACACCAACACCAACACCACCGATAGCTCTATATTTGAGGCCTGAACGAGCGATGGCCTTGTGCACCGCCTGTACCATCCGCTCGATGACGCTAGCGGCGCCAAGTTCGGGCTTGGTTTTGCGCTTAACCTCGCCGAGGATCTCCCCTTCCGGGCCAACCACTGCGACCAGCAGGCTCGTCCCTCCAAGATCGATGCCTATATATGCTTTATGTCTAGTCACCATACCTCTCCAGCGCAGCTGCGGAAAAATATAAAATCAAGCCGCCCGTTTCTCGGCTGAGCTGACCCACAAACAACGGGCGACCGACAACCCTAGAACCACCTCGTTCCCCGCGCTCTCCACCGTTACGGTCTCGTTCACGGGCATAAGCTCGAGCAGACGAATGCGGGTCCCAGGAACAAGGTGATGGCGCTCCAAAAAAGCCATCAATTCACTGTTCCGCTCGGCTTCTTCATGGACCCTGGCCAAGGTGTATTCAACTCCCAGTTTTGCCTGCAAAAGAGGTGTCAAGTCGGCCGTGGCTTCCTCATGGCCTGGAATGGGATTGCCATGAGGGCACACATCGGGGTAATCCACCACCCGAGCCACCCGCGCGGCGGTTTCAGCGGAGAGGCTATGTTCAATGCGATCGGCCTCTTCATGCACCTGAGACCAGGGCACGCCGAGAATGCGCGCCAGCAACAGCTCAACCAACATGTGCCGCCGGATCACCGAAATGGCCGCCTCTCTCCCCGCTTGGGTAAGAGAGATGGTCTTGTCCGCTGCCATTTCTACCCAACCACTCT
Source organism: Chloroflexota bacterium (assembly GCA_014360745.1). Taxonomy (GTDB): domain Bacteria; phylum Chloroflexota; class Anaerolineae; order UBA1429; family UBA1429; genus JACIWY01. Next base: position 7,299 of record JACIWY010000111.1, on the reverse strand, counting down.
CGATCATGCGTTTTACCGTGATGGTGACCGTAGGTGCCGAAACCCCGAGCCAATCGGCCAATTTGCGGCCGATAACCGTCTCACCATCTCTCTCCATAATATAAATGGCTGCGAGATAATTTTCGACCGCAGGCGTCGGTTTGCCCGCCCTGGAATCTGTCACGACTCCTCCAAGTGAAATCAGCGGCTATCGTTCGTACAAAGCGGTAACAGATGATATGGGGAATGAACTTATTTTAACACCATGCGAGGCTAATGGTCAACTGGGTGACAGGAAGCGCGCACGTTGGCGCCGACACTTGAAAACTTTACAAAATAGGCGAACTTTGTATACTATATAAGGTTAGTGCAAAGAGCTCTCTTGGCCGAAACCCGGCCAGCAGCCCATCGTATATATTATACGGCGACGACTAATGTTTTGGAGAAGGCATTATGAAACGACGGCAGAGTCGGAACTTGCTCCTTTTAACAATTTCGGCGATCCTGGCCCTTTCTTTCATCGGCTGTCAGGGGCAGCGAGAGCCAACTCCAGCACCTGCTATTGCAGAATTGGGTTTTGCAGAGAATTACGTCTCGGCGACGGGCAAGGTTTTGCCGCAGAAACGGGCGGAGCTCAGTTTTGGGATAAGTGGGATCGTGGAAAAGGTGCTCATTGCGGAGGGGGATCGGGTCGAAGCGGGCCAATTGCTCGCCGTTGTGAGCGCCCCCGAATTAGAGGCAGCACCAGGTCAGGCTGAAGCAGCCTTGAGGGCAGCCGAAGCCGAACTGGCTCGGCTCGAGGCTGGGGCACGTCCGGAGGAGATTCGCCAAGCTCAGGTGGCCGTGGCCCTGGCAGAAGAACAGGTCGCCGCAGCGCGCAAAGCGGTGGAAATAGCCAAAGCCCAAGAGGCAGCGGCTGCCACAGCGATCGAGGTTGCCCAAGCAACATTGCAACAAGTCAGCGCCGGGCCCACGCCGCAGGAATTGCAGATCGCTCGCGAGCAGATCGAACAAGCCAAATCGCTGTTATACGCTTCGCAAGGCCAGCGCGATGCCCTGGGCGGTCAGAAAGGCAAGCCGGGCTATCAGTCAGGGATGTACGAGGCGGCAGAGGGGCAGGTTTTCGCCAACGAGGATGCCGTTCAAATCGCCGAATTGCGCTATCGCGATCTGCTGCAGCGCCCACGCAGCACCGATGTGGCCGTCGCGGCGGCACAGGTGACACAGGCCGAGGCCAACCATCGGGTCGCCCAGGCTCAACGAGAGGCGGCGGAACAGCAAGTGGCCATTGCTCTAAAACAGCTCGACCAAGCTCGTGCACAGCTGGCTTTGGTCGAGGCGCCCGTACGCCAAGAAGATCTGGATCTGGCGCGAGCTCGAGTCGAGCAAGCCAAAGCCAACCTGGCCGCCGCCGAGGCAGCTCTATCCAAAACGCAGATCGTAGCCCCCTTTACGGGAACGATTACTCAAGTTGATCTACGTATAGGGGAATACGCCCAGGTAGGACGGCCGGTGCTCGCCCTAGGTGACTTGTCCACCTTTCGGGTCGAGACGACCGACCTGGACGAGATCGATGTGGCGCGCATCTCCGAGGGTAATGCAGTACGCATCACCTTCGATGCGCTACCTGGCCTGGAGCTTCAAGGCAAGGTGGAGCGCATTGCCCTCAAGGCAGGCGTCGGCGGTGGGGGCACTACTTACGAAACCATTATACCCTTCGAGCGCTCAACCGGCGCTGGCGATATTGAGGCATTGGGGCTGCGCTGGGGGATGACCGCGTTCGTGGACATTGTCACCGAATAGCAAGACTTGGCTCGACCACGCTAAAAGGGCAGCATTGTTTGGGTGGAGTAAAATTCATGGCCATCTTATCGCCACAGACCGAAACCAAAGAACGCAGGGATGGGCCCATCCTTGTTGAGACACGGGGCCTGACCAAAATCTATGGAACGACCGTCGAAGTGCGCGCCCTGGATCATGTCGATCTGACCGTCGCCGAAGGGGAAATGGTGGCCGTGATGGGGCCTTCCGGCAGCGGGAAATCGACGCTGTTGAACATGCTGGGCGCCCTCGATAGACCCAGTTCGGGTGAGGTATGGATCGCCGGCCAAAACTTGGCCCAGGTTCGAGACCTCGATCGGTTTCGTGCGCGTACGGTGGGCTTTGTGTTTCAAATGCATAACCTCATCCCCACCTTGACCGCGCTGGAGAACGTGGAAGTGCCCTTGCGCGGCCAAGGGCTAAGCGGCCGCCGTCGACGCGAACGAGCGCGCGAGGTGTTGGCTTTAGTGGGGCTCTCCGATCGCGAGGATCACCTCCCGAGCCAGCTATCGGGTGGGCAGCGGCAGCGAGTAGCCATTGCCCGTGCTTTGGTGAATAACCCTCACATCATCCTGGCCGATGAGCCCACCGGAAACCTAGATAGCGCCAGTGGCGAGCAGGTCATGGCCCTACTCGCCGAGCTAAACCGCAGCCAAGGCACCACCATTTTGGTGGTCACCCACGATAGACATGTCGCGCGCAGCACCGAGCGCATTATTTCCATGCTCGATGGCCGCATCGTTGGCGAACACCGAGTGGCAGACCCTTTGATGGAGGACCTGCGCAGCCTGGCCCAATCGGAATTGGGGCGGGCGCTCATTGCGCGCGATGTGGACATCTTGGTCAAGACGCTCGCTGATTCGCCCTTGGTGAGCGATGGTCGCCTTAGCGAATGGGCAGAAGAAATGGCACGCTATCTTGCGCGATTGGTTTGATACGGAGACCCAGGCATGCTGCTGCGCAACCTTTTACGACGCCCTACACGAACCCTGCTTACCTTGCTGGGTATCGCCATCGGCATTGCTGCCATTGTAACGTTGGTAGCGCTCTCGCGTGGGCTGGTGGCAAACTATACCCAGATTACAAGTCAGTCTCGCTCCGATGTCACCATCCAGGCCAAACAAGAGCCGGGCCAGGCTATCACCCTCGGGACCGGCTTTGATGAGGGGTTGTTGGACAAAGTCCGCCAAATGCCCGAGGTTAAAAGCGCATCGGGGATGCTTTACTCGTTGGCCCGGGTTCCCGGCGCGCCTTTCTTTCTCGTGTTCGGCTATGAGCCCGATCAGCCGGGCATCCGCAAATTCAAAATCAAAGAGGGAGTTTCGCTGGCCGAGTATCGCGGCGGCCAACGTGGCGGCAAACCCATGCTTCTCGGCAGCGTCGCTGCAGACAAGTTGAACAAGCGGGTCGGCGATACCTTAAAGTTGGAAGACACTACATTTCGGATTGTCGGCATCTATGAAACCGGCGTGGCCATGGAAGATGCCGGAGGTGTGGTCTCTTTGAAGGATGCTCAGGCGTTAGCAGGGATGCCCAGGCAGGTGATGTATATTGGGATCCAATTGTATCATCCCCAACGGGCGGAAGAATTCAAAGAGCGTCTTGCACGCATCTTGCCTGACGACGTCGAGGTGGCCGGCACTCAGGTCGGCAATATGATGCTGGAAATGCTCGAGTTGCTGGATATATATGCCTGGGTTATTGCCATGATCGCCGCTTTAGTGGGCGGCGTGGGTATGATGAACACCATGCTCATGAGTGTGTTCGAGCGTACACGTGAAATCGGCGTGCTTCGGGCGGTGGGCTGGAAGAGCCGACATGTTCTGGCAATGATTTTGGGCGAATCGTTTCTGCTGAGCGTGGTCGGGGGCCTCGTGGGCCTTGCCTTGGGCGCTGGCCTGACTCGCTTGGCAGCCAACACGCCGGCCATGGCCGGCTATGCCAGTGGCAAGGTGCCCCCCACCCTCATTGCACAGTCGCTCTTTACCGCTGTGATGCTAGGTCTCATAGGCGGCTTTTATCCCTCATGGCGGGCCTCGCGGTTACCGCCTGTCGAGGCGTTGCGTTATGACGGCGGCATGAGCGACGGGCCGAAGAAGCTTCAAGTGCGCATTCCGTCGGCGATGCGGAACCTGGCCCGCCAACGCACGCGCACAGTGTTGACGTTGGTGGGTGTAGGCATCGGCATCGTTTCGATGGTCTTAGTAGGCAGTATTGGCGAGGGGGCCGTACGAGGCTTTAATAGTATGTTGGCCACGACCGAGATTACCGCCGTAGAGCGAGACCAGCCTGACACCTCGCTTAGCGTTATCGAAGAGCGCGTGTTGCGGCGCATCGAGGCCTTGCCCGAGGTAGAATATGTCACGGGCGTTATTATCAGCGCGGTCAGTACGGCGGATGCGCCGATGCTTCTGATCACAGCACGAGAGCGCACCGATCCTGTTATGACGCCGCGTATCCTGCGCGAGGGTCGGTTGATCCAGGGGCCGCGTGAATGTCTGTTGGGCTTTCGCGCGGCCGAGAGCAGCAGCCGCCGCGTAGGCGATCGTATGGTGATGTTGGGCACAGTTTTTACGGTCGTAGGCATCGTCGAGACCGGCAGCCCTTTGGAGGATAATGGGGCGATCATTTCATTGCACGAGGCACAAAAATTACTTAATAAACCAAATCAAGTCATGGCTATGCAGATAAAGCTCAAAAATCCCAACAAGACCGATGAAATGATCGCCCGGCTCTCGGCCGAGTATCCCAAACTACTCTTTTCCAAGAGCGCCGAATTCACCGAAAACTTGCCCGACATGCAGAACACGGAGGAGGCCATTAACGCCATCTACGCCATGGCCGTCCTCGTCGGCTCTATCGCTTTGATGAACACTATGATCATGAGCGTGTTCGAGCGCACACGTGAAATAGGCGTGCTCCGCGCGGTAGGTTGGTCAAGAAACATGGTATTGAAACAAATTTTGGGCGAATCGCTGGCCTTGACGCTTACCAGCGGTGTGTTGGGCGTTGCCCTCTCCTACGGGCTCACCAAGCTCATGCAAAACCTTCCCGCAATGGGCATCTATCGCGATATGTTCATCATTACCCCCAAGGTCGTTGGGCAGGTGATCACTTCGTGTCTGTTCTTGGGTGTCATCGGTGGACTGTATCCGGCCTGGCGGGCGACCCGCTTCAGTCCGGTCGAAGCGCTGCGTTATGAATAGCCCCCATAGGATAGCGTCATCGATCGTGGCGTTGCTCAGGCCTTTGCTTGTGGCGAGCATTTTTTTTGCCCAAAGCTTCGGTGACCTCATTTCGGCGGAAGCGTTGGGCAAAGCGATGAGGAGTGCTCAATGGCCGACAGGGCATACTAGCGCAGAGCTTCGTCCGACGAATATGACGCTGCAACGAACGTTCACATTTGCCTTGCCCTCTCTGGAGAAAACGGCGGAAGGGTATAGTCGGGTCACGCTGCCCGGCTTGAGGACGCTCACGGAGCCCGGCTACCCGGCGTTGCCCTTCCGGCAGGTGCGGTTGGCGTTGCCCACTAGTGGAGCCAGAGACGTGGGTGACGCCTTGCCCAGCGTCGAGGTCGAGCCTGGGGAAACGATCACCATCCCCCTTGACGGCGAGCTTGAACCGGCAAAAGAGCAAGTGCCCATCTCTATGGCAGCCGATGTCCTTGCTACATCCTCTCCCGGACTGCCTCCTCTTTGGCCTCGCGAGTGGTTCTCCATGCAGGCCCAGCAATACTGGCATGGCTACCGGGTGTTATTTTTGCGCCTTTATCCTTGTCGTCGTGTGGCCGAAGCTGGGCCCACTCTGCTCTGTACCTCTGTTCTCACAGTCCGCGTCAGGGTAGCCGTTTTACAAGATGCCCCAACCAAGCTTCTCCGTGCGACCTGGGCAGCAGAGGCTGTCGCGAGGCTGGTGGACAACCCGGAAGATGTAAGTAACCTGGAGCCGTATTTGCCAGAGCCCGAGACAGAGCTCCCCCGATTATCCGGCGATACCGACGAGACAACTTTGCTCATCTTGACGAGCAGAGAATGGTGTTCGGCCTTTTTGCCCTTGGCCGAACGTCGCCGTGCGCAGGGCATACCCACGACGATCCAAGCCGTCGAGGATATTTGGGCTCATTGCGATTGGCCCGAAGATCGGGCAATTTGTTTGCGCGCCTTTATTCGTGATGTCTACCGAGCTCGGCGAGACAGCCCCAATCCTTTGCGTTATGTATTACTGGGCGGCGATGCGGAGTTAATCCCCGCTGTGCCCATGCATGTCGTTGCCGGAATTTACGAGACGGGCCGAGACGTATCGCTGGTGAGCGATGCCTATTATGCCGGTCTGGATGATGGCAACGGGGCTACTCCTTGGGATGCCGATGGGGACGGCTTGTATGGCGAGGGAGATGTCGCTGCGGGGGGCACCGGCGATGCCGGCGAGGAAGCCGACCTACTGCCTGAGGTTTGGGTAGGCCGCGTACCGGTGAACACCGATCTCGAAGCGCGGCAATGGGTGAGCAAAGTGTTGAGCTATGAGGACTCGGCAGCCCGGGCCGAAAGCTTTTTCCATCATGCGCTATGGTTGGGCGAAAAGCTCGATGAAGCGACCTATGGCGGTGCTGCTAAGGAGCTCGTTCTCCCCCTTTTGCCCGATCTTGAGGTGCGTCGTTTGTACGACCAGGTGGGGCGCTGGGACGCCTCCGTCGTTCTGAGCGCGTTGGGCGAAGCGCACTTGGTGAATCATTTGGGGCATGCCAATTCTTCAACCGTTTTGCGCCTGCAGATTGCCGACGTCGAGCGGTTAGACAACGAGCTGCCTTTCATCGTATATTCACAGGGTTGCCTGGCGGCAGCTTTTGCCAAAGAAGATGGAGAGGCCATCGCCGAGCGCTTTTTGACCGCCCCCCATGGCGCTGTGGCCTTCTTGGGCAATACCAGTTATGGCTGGTATCTGCCCAAAAACACGAATGGAGCCTCTCAGCTTTACGATTACGAATTCTTTGACGCCCTCTTTCAGGAAGACATTCCGCGGCTTGGCCTTGCGCTAGAGGATGCCAAGCTGGATTTGCTCGACCAGGTAGGCGCAGTCGGCCCAGAACGTTGGGTGTGGCTGGAGCTTGCGCTGCTCGGCGATCCGAGCATGGCCGTCGTGACCCGTTACAACCAACCCAGGGCGCGGATCAGCTCGCCAACCTGTTGGGCGGAACTGGCCGGAACGGTCGAGATCCAGGGCGAGGTAGGCCCAGGGGCCGCTGAGGGAGCGTCGCTGCAGGAATACCAACTCCATTGGGGCGAGGGGGCCTCGCCGATGAACTGGCATATCCTGGGCGAGGGACAAACCGCCCGTGCGGGAGTTCTGGCCACTTGGGAGACGGCGTCCCTGTCGGATGGGGAATACCGACTAAGACTAGTTGCCAAGATGGCATCGAGCTCGCCTATTGGCGCGACCACCGTCGATGAACTGCCGGTGCAGATCCGTCACGCACGACTGTTAGCGCCGCCCGACGGCAGT
>JACIWY010001103.1 GCA_014360745.1 Chloroflexota bacterium | reverse complement strand
ATCTTTCGCTGGCATAGGCTTCTTCTACCTCCTCCCTTCACAGCTCCTCTTCAGCTTCTGGTTCTTCTACATCCTATTCAAAATAGAGGAGGTAGTAGCTACAAGCTTCGGAATAGAGATAGTTAACGCTCCTCACGCCGCCGCTCAGCAGTTCGTCGCTTATCAGACAACTGGTGCTTTCTTCGTCGTTGCCGGTTACTTCTTCTATACCGCTCTTCCCCATCTCAAACGAGTTTTCCGCACCGCCATAGGCAGAGAAAAGGAAGACCCTGACGAGGTTATGCCTTATAAGGTTGCTTTCTGGGGATTACTCATAGCGATAATACTTATAGGCGTCTGGAGCAATATGGCTGGAATGGCTTTATGGCTGGCTTTCTTTGAGTTCATAATCTACATATTTGTTGAGGCAATAGTTATGGCTCGTTCCACAGCTGAGGGGGGCTTGATAATGACGGAAGGCTGTTTCACTCCCCTTGATGTCTACTCTCTCTTCAGCCCAG
>JACIWY010001102.1 GCA_014360745.1 Chloroflexota bacterium | reverse complement strand
ACCCTTCGTGCCCGATTTTCACCTCACTCGCCTCGAACGTCTCCATCCACCGGAAAGGGGCAAAGCGATCGGCCTCACCCGTTGCCTGTTGCGCTGCACGAAGGGCGCGTGTACGACTTCACTTTCTGGCTGGCATATCTTTCCAACGCTCTTGTTTCGGCGGCCAACACGCTCCTTTGCCGCTACGCTGATTTCGTAGACTTCCTCGGCGGAACCGAATACCACCTCGGGTGGATTGTCGGCATCGGGATGGTGGGAAGTCTTCTCGGGCGGTTCGCCCTCGGCGACAGCATCGACCGCTTTGGCGCCCGACGGTTGTGGCTGATCACCATCCTGGGAACACTCGGTTCCTGCCTCCTGCATCTTGCCATCTTCGACTATCGCAGCCCACTCATCTATCTCGCCCGGATTCTGTACATCCTTATGCTGGCCGGCGTATTCAGTGCCTCGATGACGCTCATCACCGGTCGGGTCACCAAGGAACGCCTGGCCGAGGTGAT
>JACIWY010001101.1 GCA_014360745.1 Chloroflexota bacterium | reverse complement strand
TGAAGAGATGAGGAGGAAACTTTATTTAAACGGGAAAGGTGTATGGATTTTCGCCTTTGGGGTTTCCATTTCCCTTCACCTTATAGCCCTGCCTTTTATAGGAAGATTTCTTGAAGCCTGCCCAACCTGCGGACCCCTTACCATAACTCTTCCACCCATTTACGCCAGGATTCACAACCCTTCCCAGACAAGCAAGGATTTAGAAAAGAGGAAAGCAATTTTACAAGAAAAGAAGAAGGTCACTCCTCAACCAGAGAATAAAGTAGAAAGAAAGGTAAAACCTCTTCCCCAGCATCCTTTCTTCGCCCAAAAGTGGCTTGATACAACTCCTCCTCAAAACAAACCCGCTGAGCCCGGAGGTGGAGCAGCACAAGTACTGACTAAGGAATCACCTGGCGCAGGGGAATTCGTAGTGGGTGGCATTCCTAAGCCGGAGCCTGGAGCTAAAGGTCCAGGATTGGGCGGAAGCGGCACTGCCCCAGGTGTTGGTGGTTCAGGCAA
>JACIWY010001100.1 GCA_014360745.1 Chloroflexota bacterium | reverse complement strand
ATCTTTGGTCTCACCTTGCTCTATTTCGCTTAACTCTCCGAGAAGGTTATCCAACTTAGTATCGCCGAGGATTTTCCTGTAGATGGTTTCCTCTCCACCGGAAAGTTTTTGATAAAGGGGAAGTTTTCTCAACAGTGTTTTTCTCTCTATATAAACATTCTGTAGAGCCGAAGTTTCGGCTTCACTTATATTCTCTATTGAAATAAGATTTAGGATTACATCGGTTTTGATATTCCCTACCTTTCTATCTACGATGAAAATTTCCAGCTCGTCATTTCCTTTCAAAGAGATTGGTTTTCCTACCCTGAAAGCGTATTCAATGCGAATCTCTCCCTTGGGAACGATTTTGGGGTTTAATTTTGGTTCTTCATCAGCTTTTTCAGCGGATTTATAGCTTATTTTGCTTTTGATAAATGAGATGGTGTCCTTCCCTCCCACGAGCTTTTTGTAAGTAGCCTTATATATGCCCGATGGGTCTGCTTCTTCAGTTTGCCAACACTC
>JACIWY010001099.1 GCA_014360745.1 Chloroflexota bacterium | reverse complement strand
CATCACCGGCTCGCTGCCCACCAAGGCCAACAACCCCGCCGTGCCGATCACGATTGCCGAACAGATCGAGAGCACGCACGAGGCGTTCGAGGCCGGGGCCACCATCGCCCATTGCCATGTGCGCGACGACGCAGGCAAACCCACCTCCGACCCCGAGCGGTTCGCCCGGCTCAAGGAAGGGTTGGAGCAGCATTGCCCCGGCATGATCATCCAGCTTTCCACCGGCGGCCGCTCTGGTGCCGGGCATGAGCGCGGCGGCATGTTACCCCTCCGCCCCGATATGGCCTCGCTCTCGGTGGGCTCCAACAACTTCCCCACCCGCGTCTATGAAAACAGCCCCGATCTCGTGGACTGGCTCGCATCCGAAATGATCGCCTATGACGTCAAGCCGGAAATCGAGGCCTTCGATCTCGGCCACATCATCCAGGCCTGCACCATGGCCAAGGACGGACGCCTGAAATCGCCCCTCTACGTGCAATTCGTCATGGGCGTGAAAAATTCC
>JACIWY010000110.1 GCA_014360745.1 Chloroflexota bacterium | reverse complement strand
CAGAAACAATTTCCAGCCGAGATGGCGCCGAACGTTGCCCCAAATGCTCACCGTGCTTCATCCTCAAAACGATAGCCAACGCCGCGCACCGTCTGGATCAGCTCCGGATTGCCCAGCTTCTGCCGAATATGGCCGATGTGCACGTCCACCACCCGCTCCTCACCGAAAAAGTTGCCTCCCCATACCTGCTCGAGAATTTGCTCGCGGCTGAGCACCATATGGGGGTGCTGGGCCAACACTTTGAGCAACTCGAACTCGGTGCCGGTGAGTTCGACCGGCTCGCCGTCCATCCAAACCTCATGGCTGCCCAAGTCGATCCGCACGTGCTGAAAATCCAGCACCGTCGTTTCCAAGTCCCGCTGGTTGGCCTGAAGCCGGCGGAAGGCGGCCTTGATGCGGGCAACCAACTCGCGCGGGCTGAAAGGCTTGGTGACATAGTCGTCGGCGCCCACCGAAAGGCCGACGATCTTGTCGACTTCTTCGGATTTGGCCGTCAGTATGATCGTATAGACATCCGATTCGCGGCGCAGACGTTGAAGCAGCTCGATCCCATCGATGCCGGGCAACATGATATCCAGCACGATGAGATCGGGCTTGAATGCGCGCGCCGCCTTTAATCCCGAGGGGCCATCCTCGGCGGTGAATACCTCATAGCCCTCTTTGCTCAGGTACGCGGTGACCAAGTCGAGGATAGGCCGTTCATCGTCGATCACGAGTATCCGTTTCATGCCTTTGTCCCCCACCCTGAATCGCATGGGGCCTCGCTTCCGATATTGTACACTTTAAACCGGACAAAATTCAAGAAATGGCGTATCTTTTTTAGCAAGCTTGACGGGCTCCGACCAAGCTGCGATAAAAGTCCACGGTCTCGGCGGCGATGCGGGCTTGGGTAAAATGGTCGAGCACGCGCCTGCGCCCTCGCCGGGCCAGGTCTTGGCGTTGGTCGGGGTTGTCGCGCAGGGTGGCGAGAAGGTTGGCCAATGCCTGTGCATCGCCTTCGGGGAAGACCAGCCCGGCCTCGCCGATGACGTTCGGAATCTCACCAGAGTCGGAGCCGATGACCGCCACGCCGCAAGCCATGGCCTCAATGAGCACGCGGCCGAATTGTTCTTTCCAATTGGGTTGCGTTCGAGAGGGAAGCACAAGCACATCCATCTGTCGATACCATTCGGGCATTTGTGCGGAGGGAACCTGCCCTCGAAACTCGACCCGGCCGAGCAGGGCGAGATGGCCGAGGCGCGTTTCCATCTCTTGGCGGAGCGGGCCCGCCCCGCATACGAGGAAGCGCCAATGGCCACCCAACAGAGCGAGGGCTTCGATCAGCGTGAGCAACCCTTTCTCGGCTACGAGGCGCCCCGCATAGCCGACGGTGAATTCCCGCCCTACAGGCCGTTCCATCGGCGCAAAGAGCTCAGGATCTATACCGAACTGAGGAATGATGCGTAGAGGACCGCGGAATCCCTTGGCGCGCAATACCTCGGCGGCCTCGACGTTGCCGGCGATGGCACCGGCGCTGTGCCGATGGACATATTGTTCGAACCAGCAAAACGGAGGCGGGTAACGGCGGAAGATATTCTGCCAGGTGAAAAAGAGGGCTTGGGTGCCCATGCGGCGAGTTGCTTTGAGCGCCAGATACGTGGCCAGATTGTACGGTTCCTCGTCGATGTGCACCAAGTCGGGCCGAGTGCGGCGCAGAATGCGCGCCAGCGAGGGATAAAAATGGAGATGAAAATGCCCGTTCAGGGCCAGCGGCGCCACGATCAATTCATAGCCGCGGACATGGGCGCGCTCTAACACGGATACTCGTTGCCCCTCGCGCCAGAAAGGGGGTACTACGACGGTGAGGTGCACATCGTCATGGGCGGCGATCTCTTCCAGCTTGCGCTGGTAGGCGCCGACGATGCAGGCTTTGGAGATCAGGGTGATGCGCATGACTATGGGCTCGTCAAAGGATGCGCATATTCTAAAGCATGGGAGAGAAGAGGCAAGGTTCCCCTCGACGGGGTGTCAGAGCTTGCCCGCATTTTTGAAAAGGTGAACCGCGTTTGTTGCCCCGCTGGCCTCAGCTGCCTCAACGCCAAACGGGAAAGGCGCGACACAGGGCGAGTGCTTGTTGGCGCACCTGGTGCAGGGTGTGCTCATCATCCGGGTTGCCGAGGGCGCGAACGATGAGCCCGGCCACCTGGCGCATCTGCGGGGCGCGAAAGCCGCGGGTGGTGACCGCCGGAGTGCCCAGGCGGATGCCGCTGGTGACGCGCGGGGGCTGCGGATCAAAGGGGATCTGGTTCTTGTTGCAGGCAATGCCCGCCTTTTCCAGGGCTGCCTCGGCGCTCTGACCGGTGATGTCCAGGGAAGAGAGATCGACGAGCATGAGGTGATTGTCGGTGCCGCCCGATACGAGCCGCAGGCCCAGGCGCTGCAATTCGCCGGCCAACACTTGGGCATTGTCGAGGATGGCCTGCTGGTAATCGCGGAACGCGGGCTGTAGCGCCTCGCCAAAAGCCACGGCCTTGGCCGCAATGATGTGCATCAGAGGGCCACCCTGCAGGCCGGGGAAAACGGCGCGATCCACCTCTTTGGCCAGCTCTTTTCGGCAAAGGATGAGCCCACTACGTGGGCCGCGCAGCGTTTTGTGGGTCGTCGAGGTGACGATATCGGCATAGGGGACGGGGCTGGGGTGCAGGCCCACCGCCACCAAGCCGGCGATGTGGGCCATATCCACCATGAGATAGGCGCCGACGCGATCGGCGATCGCGCGTAGCCGGGCAAAGTCGATAAAGCGTGGATAGGCGGTGGCGCCGGCTACGAGCAACCGAGGGCGCACCTCAAGGGCCTGCTCTTCCAGCGCGTCGTAATCGATCCGCTCAGTATCGCGACGCACGCCGTAATGAGAAAAGTTGTACAAGAGGCCGGAGAAATTGACTTTGTGGCCATGGGTCAGGTGGCCCCCATGGGCCAAGCTCATGGCCAGCACTTTGTCGCCCGGTTTGAGCAGCGCCATATAGGCTGCCGCGTTGGCCTGAGAGCCTGCATGAGGCTGGACATTGGCGTGCTCGGCGCCAAAAAGCAGCTTGGCCCGCTCGATGGCCAATTCTTCGACCGCATCTACCTGAGCGCAACCGCCGTAATAACGATGTCGCGGATATCCCTCGGCGTATTTGTTGGTCAACACCGAGCCCTGCGCTTCCAGCACGGCACGGCTGACATAGTTCTCGGAGGCGATCAATTCGATCGTTTCCTCTTGACGTCGGGCCTCGGCGACCAATGCCGCGGCCAATTCGGGGTCGGCGTCGGGCAATATAGCCGGGCTGACCGGCGCATAAGGAAAAGCGGCGAAGGCGGTTGCAGGCGTGTCGACAGCTCTATCGGACATCGGACCTCCAGGGAAAACGTCGATACACAAAAAAGCGCCTTGTGGCTCGCACCAATGCAAAATTAGGGCGAGATCAAGCGCGCCATTGCCCAGAGCCCTCGGCGGGCCCATAGAGTACACATGCCCATTATATGATGTAGGCCCAGGTGAGGCAAATTAGTATCCACAAAAGTTTGACGCTCGCTTCCTTTGTCACTACAATCGCCCCGCAGCCGGTATGTTGAGGAGAGGAGTAAAACGGTGGATCAAGGGAACCACATCGCCAGCCTGGGAGGGGCGGTCCGTATCTCTCCGCTGCACAGCAAACGTTCCTTTCGCGAAGCTGTCCTCGCCTATTTGTTCATCCTCCCATCTTTTGTAATCATTATTGTTTTTGGTTTATACCCCGTTTTACGCGCCGGTTATATGAGTTTGCATCACTGGAGCATCGTTAAGGGTAGCTTTATCGGTTTGGCTAATTATCGCGAGCTGCTGGGTGACAAGGCGTTTTGGCAGGCTTTGCAAGTCACGGTTTTCTATGTCGTCGTCACCGTGCCGCTGACCATGGCCTTTTCCCTGCTCGTCGCCTATCTCCTTTTTCAGCCCATACGCTTCCGGCCTTTTTTCCGCACCCTCTACTTTTTACCCTATGTCACCTCTCTGGTGCCGGCCGCTATGGTCTGGCAATGGATCTTTAATTATCAATCGGGCATTCTGAATTATATGGCCAAGAACCTGGCCCAGAATCTTGCCGCGCTCTTGCGCGTCATTGGGGGGCCACCTTGGGTCTATCTTTGGATCTTGGGTTCGGCGGTCTGGTTGGCCTATCTTTTGCTTACCTGGGGGCGCCGGCGCACCGATCTGATGACCGCCTTTTTGGCCACTGTGGCCGGCGTTTTGTTGGTCAGCGGCGTACTTTTTGGAGCGCGCCCGTCCATACTACAATCGGTGATCCTCCAACTGGAGAATTTTTTCCCGGTGCGCTGGCTCCAAGAGCCACGGGGCATTATCCTTTACTTGGGCAAACAGTGGGGGTTCACGCCACCGCCATGGCTGCACGGGCCTAGCATGGCCCTTTTGGCGGTATGTATCGTCAGCATGTGGCATTTTATGGGCTATGACACGGTGATCTATTTGGCCGGCTTGTTCAATATCTCTAGCGATGTCTATGAGGCAGCCCGTATCGATGGGGCCAGCGAGGGCCAGGTTTTTTGGCATATCACCTTCCCCTTGCTCTCGCCTACTACTTTCTTTTTGTTCATGATCTCGACTATCGGCGCCTTTCGCGCCTTTACCATGTTCTATGTGCTGACCAATGGCGGCCCTCTGCGCACGACCACCTCGGTCACCTTTTACATCTATGATCGCTTTTACAGCGCCAGCCGCTGGGGATATGCCTCGGCGATTGCCTGCGTGCTTTTTGTCATCATTTTGACCATGACCTTGATCAATCAACGGATTGCCGGGCGCCGCGTCTTTTACCAATAGGCAGGGGCACCTTATGAGCCATTTGTCGATTGCACACAGAGCGCCGCTCCTCTCGCCACGGGCCGCCCGCCGGCTCCGGCGGGGGCTTTTGTATCTGCTCTTGTCGCTGGGCAGCATCGCCATGTGTTTCCCCTTCCTCTGGATGCTGTTGACCTCTTTCAAGACCTATGCCGAGGCCATCGCCACCCCGCCGACCGTTTTCCCTGGCGATTGGGGCGAGCGCTTGCTCGCCCTGGGGATGATGATCCGACTCTACCCCTGGGTGATCGCGCTGTTTGCGCTGTGGATATGGCTCGGCCGGCGTCTCTCGCGGCGAATCCCGGATAGGGTAATAGGCGGCTTGTGTTTCTTTTTATATATGGTGCTCTTTTTCGCGGTATTCAACCTCGATATCTGGGGACAATTTGGCCTGGGCCGACTTTACGCCGTCGCGCAGCAGCGCCTCGGGCTGGAATTGACACCCCTGTTTCAAAACTATGTGGACGCCTGGGCGCGGGCCCCTTTTGGGGCCTACTTTCGTAATTCGATCATCATCAGCACGCTTACGCCGCTGTTGATCGTGTTGACCTCTGCGCCCGCCGCTTATGCCTTTGCCCGGCTCGAATTTCCGGCCAAGAACTTGATCTTTATGCTTTATCTGGCGACGATGATGGTGCCTTCGGAAGTCATCGTGATCCCCAACTTTATCACCATCTCTGAGCTGGGTTGGCGTAATACGTACCTGGCCCTCATCGTGCCCTACATGGTCAGTGTCATCTCTATTTTCTTTTTGCGCCAGTTCTTTCGCAGCCTGCCGGACGATTTGTATGACGCGGCTGTGATCGACGGTTCGGGGCACGTGCGTTTTTTGGCTTCCATCGCCATGCCGCTGGCCCGCCCTGCCTTGGTAAGCACTGCCTTGTTCAACTTTTTGGGGAGTTGGAACGCACTGCTGTGGCCGCTCTTGGTCACCGACAAGGAGGAGATGCGCCCAATTGCCTTGGGCCTGGCGGCTTTTTCCACCGAAGCCGGAATGCAGGCTCAGCTCTATATGGCTGCGGCGAGCTTTACCATTGTGCCGGTGCTCATCTTGTTCCTCTTTGTGCAGGAGCAGTTTATCGCCGGCATCGCGCGCACGGGCATCAAGTAATTCTAGATGGGAGACCCCATAGGATGTTAAATTTGGCCATACGCGCGGCCCGTGAGGCGGGGCGCGGACTCTGGGAGAGCTATCTGACCGGCCATCAAGTCAAGATCAAGGGATTTCGCGACATCGCCACCGAGGCCGACCTGCTCGCCGAGCGGGTGGCCTTGGAGGTCATTCGCGAAGGGTGCCCCGATGCGCGCTTTGTATCGGAAGAATCATACCAGGCGCTGAACGACTATGGCGACATACCCACCTGGTATATCGATCCTCTGGATGGGACGACGAACTATGCCCGTGGGCTGCCTGGCTGGAGTGTGTCCGTGGCCATGGCTCGCCACGGCGTGGTAGAGTGCGGCGTGGTGTACGATCCTCTGCTCGACCAACTCTTTTATGCCGCGCAGGGAGAGGGCGCCTATCTGCTGTCGGCGGGCGATAAGGGGCAGGGCAAGAGATTGCGCGTTAGCGCCTCGGCGCGATTGATCGACTGCGTGATCCTGCTCGATTGGCCGCGCGATCAAGCTATACGTCGGATGAGCCTGGCCTTTCTTTCTCGGCTTGCGCTAGAGGTGGACGCCGTGCGTTCGCGTGGGAGCGCGGCCTTGGGCTTTTGTTATGTCGCCGCCGGCTGGGCCGACGCCTATTTTCAGTACACCCTCGGCCCTTGGGACGTGGCCGCGGGCATGCTCATAGTGCAAGAGGCCGGCGGCATGACCAGCGACCTGCGCGGCGGCCCGTCGGCGCTGACCAAGCCGGATTGGCTGGCCAGCAACGGGCGCGTGCACGAGGCGATCTTGGCGCTCCAACCTTTTACGATATCGAAACCTTGTCCTCTGGATCGAACGGATACTTGATAAAGACCATCTTGAGCGGCTCGTCGCCGTCGTTCACGATGTCGTGCCGGTCCTCCGGCTCCAGGCGAAAGACATCGCCCACGGTTGCCTTGTACTGCTGGCCGTTCACCGTAAAGGTGCCGCTCCCCTGTACCACGTAAAAGGTCTCCTCGACCCGACGGTGATAGTGCCCCCCTAGCGACTGCCCAGGGAGCATCAGGATCACCCCCCAATCCACATGAGGCCCACGGAAAAGATACTTGACGCCCGAATCGCCGTCGCGATACTTGAGCTCTTGTTCTTTGACCCTTTGCATCAGCGCCTCCCGGTTCGTCCCTCGATCCTATATAGCCTGTTCCAAAATCGCGCGCACATCCTCGGCCCCCAGCGGGCGTGGGTTATGCTTCGTCGAGCCGGAGGGCAACGTCTCGGCGATGATCTGCTCGAAATGGATGGGGCGCACGCCGAACGGCCCCAAATGTTCGGGCAAATCGATGGCCCGCATGAGCCGGCGCACCCGTTCCACCGCTCGCTCGGCCGCAGCCCGGATCGGCAGGCCCTCCGTCGGTTCGCCCAACAACGCGGCGACCTGGGCATATTTTTCTGCGGCGTAATCGAGGTTATACGCCATGACATAGGGCAAGAGCAAGCCACAGACCACGCCGTGAGGAATATCAAAATGAGAGCCCAACGGATGGGCGATGCCGTGAATGCCCCCCAATCGCGCGCTGGCCATAGCCATGCCGGCCATCAAGCTGCCCATGCTCATGGCCTCTCTGGCCTCCAGATCCTGGCCGTCGCGATAGGCGCGTTCTAGATGCGCGCCAATGAGGGCGATGGCGCGCATGGCCAGGGCATCGGTAATGGGCCCAGCCGCGATCGAGGTAAAAGATTCGATAGCCTGGGCCAAGGCGTCGCTGCCGGTGCTGGCCGTCACTTGCGGGGGCATGGACACCGTGGTGAGCGGATCGACCAAGGCTGCGCGCGCGAACCAGCTATCATCGCGGATCGACTTTTTGACCCCCTCGGTGGGATCGATTAGCACGGCGTTCCTGGTCACCTCGGCGCCGGTGCCCGCGGTGGTGGGCACGGCGACCCAAGGAAGGGCCGGCTTTTCTGGCGGTCGCCCGTTATGATATTCGACCAGGGGCCCCGGCAGATCCATCAAGCCGGCGATGGCCTTGGCGACATCGATGGCGCTGCCGCCCCCCAAGCCGACCGGGACGCGGCACCCTTCCTGGCGCGCCAGCTCGATACCTACCTGCACCATGGGCAGCGCGGCCTCGCCGCGGACGCCGTCGAACACGGTGACCTGGACCCCCGCGTCTTGCAAAAGCTCGACGGCGCGGTCGAGCAGGCCGGAGCGACGGGCAAAGTTCGCGCCGCAGACCAACAAAGCGCGCTTGCCATAGCGCGCCACGACCTTGCCTAGCTGATCAAAGCAACCGCGACCGGTCAAGATCTCGGTCGGTAGGTAAAATTGTGGCATAATCTCCCTCCATCAACGGGGCAACGAACCCGGAAACAAGCTCGCGGTCGGTTGCAGTTCGTCATCTTTTTCGGCAAAGGTGCCGATGTCCAGCTCCGGCGTCGTAAAGGCCATAAACTCGGCCAGCCGGCGCGCCTCTTCTCCCACCGAGGCCAGGGCTTCGGGGCCTTGTTCTTCAAAGAAACGGATCAGCAGGCGTTCATCGCGGAATTGCAGCCACCAGATGCCGATGATTTGCCCGCCAAGCCAAACCGTGCCCACAGGCTCGCCGACCCGGTCGTAGATGCGCCCGACATAAGGGGCAGGCACGAAACGATGCGCGTCGCTATAGGCCGTCAGGTAGGTATCTCGCGGCGGCAACAGAGCCGCGCCGGGTTGTTCCTCGTCGCCGTTCAACAACGCCTCCAATTGCTCTGCGAAAAGAACATAGTCGCCGCGGTTGCCCTCGATCTGGAGATGCACCAGGTTCGGCAGATAGGTCAAGGTGGCCGCCACTTCGCGCCGGGGATACCCGCCAAGCCATTGCTGAGCATCGCCGATGGTCACCGGCCCATAGGCTGCCACAAAGACGCCCAAAATGCGCTCAAGCGCCGCGCGACCGTCCATATTCCCCAGGTCTATCTGCGGCAACCATGAGGCCAGCGTTGCATAGCTGAACAAGTCGCTGCGCCAACCCCCGCGAGTGCGAGCGCGTACCAACAGCCCTTCGGCGCACATGGCCGGAATAAGCCGCGTGCCCACGAGCTCATAGCCTCGTTCCGGGCATTCGGGATCATGGGGGATGCGCTGCCGCAACTCGGGCAAGAAGCGCATTAGTTCCTCGATCGTCATGGGCCCACGAGTGTTCATGATCTCCAACACCCTCTGGGCCATCTCTCGACAGAACGAGTGGCCGTCGCCGTAGGGATCGTCCACGCCGTTCAAGGCCAGGACGCCCGCCTCGCACAGTATATCGTCTAGATCGTCCAAGCGGCTGCGCGTTGTGTGCTGTCGAGAGAGGTATAAATAGGCCGCCATATCCTCCGTGGGCACCAGGTAGAGGCGCGCATGGAGCGCCGGGATGCGCACCAAGGTGCGATCCCGGTAAAGGGCGGCTTCGATCTGCTCCATGGCTTGGTTTTGCAGGCGCGCCCAGAGCGATAGGTACATGGTTGTGGAAGGGCTTGCCCGAACCGGGCCTATCTCTTGGACCAGGGAGAGGACATCCTGACCCCTGCTCGTGGGGGTAAGGTGCTGCTTACGAAACAGGAAACGAAGGACTTGATCCGCTTGTACA
>JACIWY010000011.1 GCA_014360745.1 Chloroflexota bacterium | reverse complement strand
CAGCCCTTGACGAAGCAGGAACTTGTGCCTATCCTTTGATAGGCACTCTTTGCCATACCCAAGCCCCCTATACCCGGCTTGCTACTACACGGTAGAATTGCGCGTCGACATTCTAGTTGGAGGAGGTGCTGTGAACAGTCCGGCCAAGAAAGCGATGGTGATCGGCTTCGATGGGGCCAGCATGGAGCTGGTCAAGCATATGGTCGACAAGGGGTATACCCCCAATATCGCCAAATTGCTGCAAAACGGGGTCTATCGCGAGATGGTGGGGGTGGTGCCTACCCTGACGCCGCCCGGGTGGACGACGCTGGCCACCGGCGCATGGGCAGGTACCCATCGCGTAACCGATTTCAACATCCGCAACTATGAAAGCTATATTCCGGATTCGATTTGGGGCATCAACACGGCGTTATGCGAGGCGGAATTGATCTGGAACACCGCCGAGCGCTGTGGCAAAATCCCCATCCTGGTCAAACAAGAGATCTCCTGGCCGCCGACCATCAAAAAGGGAATTCAGGTAGAGGGCACTGGCCCGGGCGTGAGCAACTACCACCAGATCGCGGGGTATCACCTGTTTGTGACCGAGCAGTATCGCGGCTACCCCATCGGCGGAGAAAAAGATCCGGAAAAGGTGGATCCCAGCGCATTGCAGAGTGGCAGGATGGTCGATCCGATCCAGATCAAGCCGGCCAAAGGCTGGGCAAACGTCCCCCACAGTGCCAAACCGGCGCTGGAGGCCGAGTTGGTGATCCGCCCGTTGGCCCGCGGCCAGCCGAGGATGCTGCGCGGCAAGGTGGGCACGCCCAAGAGCTATTGGGCGCTGATCTATGCCCATGGAGAAGCCGGCTATAACCGGCTGCTGGTGGCGCCGGAGAAAGACGCGGCCAAGGCTTTCGCCGATTTGGGGGTAAAGGATTGGTCTGATTGGTGGACCGATTCCTTCGTCATCGATGGGGAGCCGATCGAAGGCAGCGTCCGTTGCAAGTTGATGGTCCTCTCCCCTGACGGGCAGCATGTGGAGCTGTTCTTCCCTCAGATCTGGCCGATCCGTGGCGGCTATACCTATCCGGAAGAGATCGCCCAGGAGCTCTATGAGCAGGTGGGGCCCTTCCTACAAAACCCGGCCCGCGACGCACTTGGGCTGATCGATGACGACACCTATTTTGAGGTATTGGATTACCACTTTCGTTGCCTGGCCGGGACGGCGCTCTATTTGCTCAACAAATACGATTGGGACTTGTTCTACACCGAAACCCACGCCAGCGATTATGCCAGCCATTACTTTTTGCGGCAGGCAGACCCCATCTGCGGCGCGCCCCCCGAGATCGTCGAACGCTCCTATCAAGGCTTGGTGCGCACCTATCAAGCCATGGATTGGTGGGTGGGCGAACTGATGAAGGCGATGGATCAAGACACCGTGTTCTTGATTGTCTCGGATCATGGAGGGACGCCGGACAAATACGGGCGCACGAACGTTGAGGACGTCCTGGCCCAGGCCGGGCTTCTGGTCTACAAGACCGAAAACGGCAAGCAAGAGATCGATTGGTCCAAGACCAAGGCTTGCCCATTGGGCATCTGCAACATCTTTTTGAACATCCAAGGCCGAGAACCGGAAGGGATCATCCCACCGGAGCAATTCGAAGAAGCTCAATGGGAGGTCATCCACGCGCTGATGGATTACAAGCATCCGTTGACGGGCGAATGTCCCTTTGTCCTGGCTTTGACCCGCCAGGACGCCGAGATGCTCAATCTGTGGGGCGATCGGGTAGGCGACGTGGTCTTTGTCTTGCGCCCGGAATACGACGCCGCCCATGGCCAGCAAATGCCCAGCGCGCGCCTTGGCATCGGCGGGCAACATTCCGTGTTCATCATGGCCGGCGCGGGTGTCAAGAAAGGGGTACATCTGAAGGGCCAAGTGCGCCAGGTGGACGTGGCCCCCACGATCAGCTATTTGCTCGGCATGGACGTCCCGCGTGACGCCGAAGGCGGCGTGGTTTACGAGGCGCTAGAGGATCCCAACTGGCATTTGACAGAGATCAAGCGGCTCATGGCCCGTTGTGGCGAATTGGGATAATACGCACGCATAAATGAGTGCCGGACATCGGCCGGATACAACGCCGGATGTCCGGCAAGTTTTATGGGGGGCAGGACATGGATGTGGAGCTCATCGCCGATTACGCTTGTCGCACGGGCGAAAGCCCTCTCTGGCACCCTGATGAGCGCTGTGTGTATTGGCTCGACGTGCCGCGTGGCCGCATCTACCGCTATGACCCGGCCAGTGGAGCACATGGCCTGGCCTATGAGAATGCCCAAGAGATCGTCGGGGGTTATACTATCCAAGCCGATGGGGCCCTGGCGCTCATGCTGCCTCGCGGCGCTGTCAAGGCTTGGCGCCAGGGCGAGATGCGAACATTAATCGCAGAGATCCCCGCCGAGCGAGATACGCGGCTCAAGGATTGCCTCGCCGATCCGCGCGGGCGCGTCTATGTGGGCACGGTATCGACCCCCCAAAAGCCAGGACGATTGTATCGCCTCGATCCGGACGGCTCGTCTCACTTATTGCTGACAGACATTCGCGGTTCAAATGGCCTGGGGCTCACGCCCGATCGAACGGGCCTCTATTACACCGACTCGGCTACGGGCACCATCTATCTCTTTGATTATGACGAAGACACAGGCCAGATCGCCAATCAGCGCGCGTGGGTCGTCGTCCCCCCGGAAGAGGGCGTGCCCGATGGCATGACGGTGGATGCAGAGGGCAACGTTTGGTCGGCGCGCTGGGGCGGGGGCTGTGTCGTAGCCTATGCCCCGGACGGCCGCGAACTGATGCGCGTCGAGTTCCCGGCCAAGAAGGTATCTTGTTGCATCTTTGGCGGCCACGACTATGGCGATTTGTACGTCACAACGGCCGGCGGGCAGAATAAAGAGGAAGAAGGGCCGGGTGCCGGGGCCCTTTTCCGCGTGCGCCCCGGCGTGCGCGGCCTACCCGAATATCGTTCGCGGATCGGATTGGACACATGAAACAGTGGAAATTGAGCGTCAACGCGGCCTTCTTTGGCCGACAAAGCAACGGCTATACCCAATACCAGCCTCAACGTACCCTGGAAGAAAAGTTGGCCTTAATCAAACAGGTCGCAGGGGTGGAGGGCGTGGAGCTCAAATACCCCTTCGATTTAGAAGATGTGGAACGCGCTCGCCAGCTTTTGGCCGAGCACGGCTTGGTCTGCTCGGCGGTGAACGTGGACATCAAAGACGCCGCCTATTTCCGTTGGGGTGCGTTATCGGCAACCTCCGCAGAGGCGCGTGATAGGGCCATACGCCGACTATGCGAGGGGATGGATATTGCCGCTGCGTTAGGGGTGAACCTGGTAACCACTTGCCCTCTGGCCGATGCCTATGATTATCCCTTTGAGATCGATTACGACCAAGCCTGGGGATGGTTCATCGAGAGCGTGCGCCGGGTGGCGGGCCACCGCGACGACGTGCGCCTGGTCATGGAGTATCAACCCCATTATATGGAGGCGCGCACCTTGCTGAGCGATGTGGGCAAGATGCTTTATCTCATCCGGCAGGTGGATCGCCCCAATTTCGGCGCCAATCTCGACGTGGGGCACGCCATCTTTGGCGGCGAATCGCCGGCCGAGGCGGCCGCCTTGCTGGCGCGCGAGGGGCGACTGTGGTATCTGCACAGCAACGACAACATCGGCCGGGGCGGCGATTGGGACATGATCTCCGGCTCGGTGCACTTTTGGGAGTGGCTAGAGTTGCTCTACACCCTGGATCGGCTCGATTATCAAGGGTGGATCGGCGCCGATATAGCCGCTCACCAACTGGGGCCTGTGGAGGCGTTCGGCGCCAACACGCGGATGTTGCAGCGCATGATGTGGCTGCTGGATCGCGTGGATATCCAAGAGTTGCAGGCCCTTGTGCGCCAAGATGGCACGGTGCCACAGATATTCGATTTGCTCATGAGGAACATGATCCAAGAAGCAGCGCGATGAGCTAAACCCTCAGGGTAGAGGCACTACGCAATCGCAAGGCGGGGTGGATTCCGGGGCGGCGTCTGCCGCCCCTTCCGCCGAGGGGCGAGGTAGAAAACGCAGCGTTAGATCCTCCTGCCCCAAAGACACGCGATTGGGGTCTATATCGGCAAAGGAACCCTGCCGCCAGGGGCAACGGCCATCCGGGCTGCCTAGGATTTGCAGGCGGTCGACGCCGCTACCGGGTATCCTGACCAAGCGCGCGTTCCCTTCCCGCTCGCTCGCCGCCAATGACAGCTTTTCGACGATCGCATCCCCGGTATAAAAGATGAGCGTGGTACAAGCTGCGGCGTTGTCGTCCAAGCCCTCGAAACGAACGACCGGGCGCCTCCCGGAAGTTGGCGAAGGCAATAATGGCGTCGGTGTGGCCGAGATCGCGTTGGTTGCCGTCGCCGTCGGAGAAGTAAACAAGCGATCGGGCACAGCCGTAAGGCTGGGAACCTGAAATTGCGTACGGGCGGGCGTCACGGTATAGGCTGCGACCGATGCGGTCGTGCGCGTCGGTCGAGACGTGGCCGAAAGGGACGCGATCTCTCGGCTTGGGATGAGTAAAGCCGGCGAGGCTTCTCGCGTGTCGGCATGAACGATGGTTTTGGCGGAGACCAAAGACGTAGGTAAGGGTTGGGTGAAAGTGCAGCCGCTCAACAAGGCCACGAGCACTACGACAGCTCCTGAGAACATCGCCGTATTGCCTTGCAGGCCCAGGATAAAACGTAAGAAGCGCGGTTTCATCGCCTTCACCAGAGCGAAGGTGTGGGCGTGCCAAAGAGGATCCAAAAGGCGGACGAGGAATTATTCGCCGCGAGTTACCATTTGAAGCAAGAGGCTCTCAATCTCTTGGCGGGCGCGGCCAAAGTCTATGTCTTCGGCCAGAGCCAGCTCACCGGCCAAAAGATCCTTGCCTTGCTCAAGAAGCTGACGATCGATAGTGCCCAACGGCCGACGATGGTTCAGGAAAAAGAGGATGCGTGCGACCGCCACGGCATCGGCGAATTGGCCCGATTTAAGCTGTTCGCGCATGTCGTTTTGACGAGTGCGCAAATCCTTTTCGATCTCGTGATCTCGCGGCGCGTGTGCGCAGAGGGCCAACATGCTGCGCAGACGCGACGGTTCCCCAACACCCCGCAAACCGACGCTATCGGCTCGATCGACCGGAACCATGACCTGCATCGACCGACATGCCGTTTTAATGACATAGTATGTGCTGGTGGCCTGACCGATACTTTTCTCCTGAATGCGGGTGATGACGCCTGCCCCATAACAGGGATGAACGACCTTGCTGCCGACGACGTAGCTGTTCATGATTACCTTTTCGATTCTTGGCCAATCCTGTCGATCCGAATCGCGAGATATGCCCCTCCTGCCCGAGCAGGCAGCAAAACCGAGTACACATATTATACCACGACCGCCGACCGATACCAAAGAGAGGAGAACGAGAGGGTTTCACACGCCAGGCAAAAAAAGCCCGGCGCTTCTAATCGCCGGGCTTGGATGGCGTTCGCTTCGCCGGGGCCGAAGCTCAGCTGTTGATAATCGCCATGGCTTCCTCGCGGTAGGCGTCCATGACATAGTCGATGCCGGTAACATCGGCGGCCTCGCGGGTGAGCGCCATGATATCCTTGCGCGAGATGGTGCTTAGGCGGAAGTTGCGGCTGCCCGCCATGAGCTGCTGGAGCCCAACGCGCAACTTGTCGACATAGGTGTACCAGCCGATGGCGCCCAACGGCAGCTCGTCGACCTCGGAGCCAAAACGGTCCTTGAGCGTCTCGTACGTGACAAAGATCTCGGGCACCGTCTCGCCGAATTGCGAAACGGTACGCGGCAGATTCCCTTCCTTCAGCCACTGAGCAATGTTCTTGCCCACCATGCCCGGGATCATGATCGCGCGCCCCAGGCATGCGGCTTTCACATACGGCGCGCCCAAGGCGATGACCTTAAAGATATGGTCTTCCGTGGACAAGCCGCCCCCGATAGCAATGTCGGGAATGTAGGCTCCCTTGGCCGCCAGGGCCTGGCATAGCTCGTAGGTCATGGCTTCGAGATAAACGGTGGGCACTCCCCACTCGACCATCATGCGCCAGGGGCTCATACCGGTGCCGCCGGGGGCGCCGTCGATGGTCAACAGGTCGATGCCGGCATCCGATGACCACTTGATGGCCATGGCCAGCTCACGCATGGGGTAAGCGCCGGTCTTGAGGGTGACGCGCTTGGCGCCCAGCTTGCGCAGCCGCTCTACCTCGGCGGCAAAGCTCTCCCTGTCGATAAAGCCTAACCGCGAATGGCGCTCAAATTGCTTAAGCGCGCCATCTTTGAAAGCCTGTTGAATATCGCGGCGAGAGGGATCGGGAGTGATCAAATAGCCCCGACGTTGCAGCTCCAGGGCCCGCTCCAAAGAATCGACCTTGATCTCGCCACCGATGCATTTGGCGCCCTGGCCCCATTTGAGCTCGATGGTCTCCACGCCCAATTTCTCAATGGCATACTCGGCGACACCAAAGCGCGTATCCTCGACGTTCATCTGCACATGGATATCGCCGTAGCCATCATAATAGCGCCGGTAAATATCAACGCGGCGGCGTAACTCGGGGGATTCGACGATCTTGCCCTTGTCGTTGAGCTGCAAGCCGGGATCGATCCCGCAAACGTTTTCGCCGCAAGTGAGCACTACGCCCGAAATGGCGGCGCCTACGGCGAAATGCTCCCAGTTACGGCGGGCTACCTCGGTCGAGCCCAGCGCGCCGCTGATGATCGGCATGCGCAGCTTTTCCTTGTTCACATTGCCGATCTCAAGTTCGGTATTCACAAACGTAAAGAGGGTGGTGTCGGGAGAAGGCTCGACTCCTTCCGGCAAACCTTCGGCGCCTAGAGCATAGCCTTGGATATTAAAGTGCGACAAATCCACCGGATAGTCTTTATCGCCGCCGGCGGTGATGGAGCCAAAGGGACCTGGATAGATCAGCTCGCGCCCGCGGAAGGTCGATTTAAAGATCTCACAATTTCCGGTGCAGCCGTCAATACAACGACTACAAATGCCCGATTGAGGGACTACGTCTCGCGAGCGGTTGGCCGTCTGAGAGATATCGCCCGCATTCGGTCGTGCCAGGTTTGCCATGGTGCATTTGCTCCTCTCGGATGGGATGAATGAAAATGGAATAGATGAGTTCCACCTATAGGTGGATCGATTGGGTTAGCCCACGGCATTGGGGGAAAAGGGCCACCGAACGGCGTGGCTAGAGATGACAAGACATCCGGGCTTGTGCATATCGCACAACCCATCGTCCTTGTTTTTAGTGATTATAGCACAATGATCCCTATAGCCCATCCTCCATATGGAGGATTTTTTCACAAAAAGTTACTCCGGATGAAGGATTTTCAGTCAAGCCCCAAAAGGTACCCTATTGGACCACTTGCCTAATGAGGGGAGGATCAGCGATTTTTATTGGTCTGAAGCGAAGCTGTTTAAGGCTCAGATCAATCCGCCGCGCACCGCCTGTACGGCGGCCTGGGTACGATCGGAGACATTCATCTTCTGCAAGATATTCTGCACATGGGTCTTGACCGTCGTGGGGCTAAGCACCAACACCTCGGCGATTTGTTGGTTGGTGTACCCTTTGGCAATGAGCCGTAATACTTCGATCTCTCGCTCTGTAAGTCGTTCGGCCAGTTCTTCATGAGGAAGAAGTGGCACACCATGCACGGGCAAGATCTGAGCAATCTGGCGCAGCAGGCCCGGCATCATGGTCGGGTCAATGATGGCACCTCCATCGGCAACGACCCGCACCGCCCGAACCAATTCCTCTCGGCTGGCATCTTTGAGAATATAGCCCGCCGCGCCGGATGCTACCGCCTCCAAAAGATAGTTCGGATCATCATATAGCGTGACCATGATCACACTGACCCTGGGCGCCAGATTTTTGATGCGTCGCAAAGCGGTCAGGCCATCCATATGGGGCATGCGCACATCCAGCAGCACGATTTCTGGCTGTAGTTGGGCCACCAAGCGCAACGCCTGTTCACCATCGGCAGCTTCCCCCACGACAACAATATCCGGCTCTAAGGAGAGCAGCGAACGTAACCCCTGACGCACGATAGCCTGATCATCCACCAAAAGCACGCTAATCATCGCCCGTCGTCTCCAAAGCCCTGGTGCGCGGAATACAGACTCGGATGGTCGTCCCCTGCCCCGGCTGGCTATCGATATGGCACACACCGCCCCAGTGACGAGCCCTCTCTTGAATGCCCACTAGGCCGATACCGGCGCAATAGTCGGTTCTATCGGGCACTTTTTGGGGATCAAACCCCTTGCCCCAGTCACGCACGACCACGCACAGCTCGTCGGCAGTGGCAGACAAATGGATGGCAACCCGATCGGCCTGTGCGTACTTGCGGGCGTTGTTGGTAGCCTCTTGGACGATGCGATAGAGCGCCGTCTCTAGCTCGGCGGGCAACTTGGGCCAGCCCGGCTCGACCTCGACCGTCACCCGCCAATCCGCCTCTTCGCTAAGGCGCGTGGCAAAAAGACGCAAAGCATGGGGTAAGCCAAAGTCATCCAGGCCGGCGGGTCGCAGTTGGGCGATGAGCCTCCGCGCTTCATAGATCGCCTCGCGCAACAGCCGGATGCCTTGGCCGATCTCGCGTTCTTCGACGGATGGATCGCGATGCCGCCAGGCTTGGGCAGTCTGCAAGTGCTGGAAAGAGGCCACAATCATTTGCACCAACCCATCGTGCAGGTCAAAGGCCAAGCGCCTACTTTGTTGCTCTTCGCTGACGATGGTATCCTCAATAAAGGAACGCAATTGCTCGCCCTGTATTTGAGTTTCATGGTATAGATGGGCATTATCGAGAGCAATGCTGGCCTCGGAAATC
Source organism: Chloroflexota bacterium (assembly GCA_014360745.1). Lineage (GTDB taxonomy): Bacteria > Chloroflexota > Anaerolineae > UBA1429 > UBA1429 > JACIWY01. The sequence continues at coordinate 13,477 of JACIWY010000011.1, read as the reverse complement.
AAAAAGCCGAGCAACGTGCGAGCGTCATCGTCATCCAGTCGGTGGTCGGGAGCATAGACTTCCAGGGTGCCCCAACACCTTCCGCGGATAATAATCGGTGCCACGGCCAGGCTTCCACCATTGCTCAAGCGCAAGCTATGTACTCGCCCTTCTAGACACACTTGATCACGAAGGACAGACAAATCCCTTGCCTCGGGCAGCTCCTCATAAGGCAGCAAGTCGCCTTCTTCGACGATCACCGGTTCGCTGCCCGCCCGTGTAAGGCGCAAACACGCACCGGAGGCGCGAAAGACACGCAGCGCCGCTCTCACCGTCGCCTGGCGGACCTGGTCCACCATGAGGGTGGCACCGATCTCTCGCCCGGCACGAAAAAGGGCTAACAGATGATCTAGATTCACGCGCAACGAGCGATAGAGCCTGCTTTGCTCGGCAAGCTGGCGGTTCAACGTCGCCAATTCTTCGTTGCGGCTCTGTAAAGCGCGGTTGCTGCGATCCAGCGCGTTGCGGATCTCGGCCAACTCGCGGCTTTTGTCCGCAAGGGCCCGCACATAGTCATCTCGGCTGGCCGCATCGATGGGCAGCGGGCGCACGGTAATATTCGTCCCCTCAATCACCACACGATGTGGCCGAAACATGGCTTCGGAATAACGGCCCAGCGCCTTGACCAACGTCAACAACAGACCATCACCATCTCGCCGTTCGAGCCGAATAAAAACTTGGGTACAATCCTTGATGCGCGCCAGGATGTTGGGTTTATAGCGCCCCTGAATCAAGGCCCAATAGGCGATCGACTGTAGCTGGTACAAAAGAGGACACAAAGTCAGAAAGAAACGCCCTAAAGCCTCCTGATTACCTATCCAAGGTATCCAAGAAGATAAGGGCTCAAAGATATAGTACGCATAAGGGCCTATGCGACGCGCCTCTTGCTCCAGGGATAGAAACACATCCCCTCCTACGGCCAGAGTTTGCGCGTCGATGACCTGCACCCGCGGGAGAGCGCCTAGCACTTGGTCGAGCAACCCGGAAGTACGCACATATATCAAGTTGTCGAGGGAGGTCAACAAGTGTTCGCGGAGTGCAATGACAAAAGGCAGGTAATCCTGTTCAGCATCGGCATAAAAGACAACATTGTCTCCCGCGCGCAGTTCCTCGAGAAGGCTATCGAGTTCGCTCGATCCGGTCGTAAAGCGATTCGGCATGGCATCGCACCATGAAACCGTAAAAGAACAAGTCGTTACAGGGCGATATCAAAGAAGCTCAGTTTCAACCGCCCCTTGGGTTAATGTATTATTATAGTAGCGCACCGGTAAAGGCCCAAAAGACAAGTGTACGTTTTGCATAGGCAAGAAATCGGCTCTTGACAAGGAGGGCAATGATGACGATCCCTTACATCTCTCGTTACCATTTTGGCGAGATCGAGATAGATGGCCAAGCCTATACCAAAGATTTGATCATCACACCCGAGGGGGTAGTGCCTAATTGGTGGCGCGAATCCGGCCATGAGCTGAGCGAAATCGATCTGCAGAGCGCGATGGAAGCTCAACCCGAGGTGTTGGTCATCGGTCAAGGACGCTATGGGCGCATGGCCGTGCCCGCCGAGGTACGTCGCAAACTGGAACAAGCCGGCATCCGAGTCATCACCGAGCCCACTCACCAAGCTTGGCAAACCTACAACCAATTGCGAGAGCACAAGCGCACCGTCGCCGTCTTGCACCTGACGTGCTGAGCCATACACCCAAACACAGAGCGCGGATGTCACCATCCGCAACGCCAAGCCGTGCGCTGGAATGGCCCCTCGCGCGATTTGCGACCGACGTCTTTCGCGGTATAGTGTGATCTTGGATCACGCCCGTTTGCCATCGACATCCAATCTGTCCGAGGAGTCGTGCATGAATGAATCGATGCCTCAGCAAGCGCCCGTCGTCGAGACGAGGAATCCTCAACCCCATCTTGTTTTCGATCCCTCATGGTGTCGCGCGTGCAAAGTCTGCGAGATGGCTTGCTCTTCTCTGAAAGAGGGCCAGGCACGGCCTGCGGTTGCCCGTATCAACGTCTTTTTCGATGAATTTGCCGAGGACGCCCCGATCTCTGCCATGTTGTGCTTCCACTGCGCCGATGCACCTTGTTTGGCCGCATGTCCCACCGAAGCTATGAGTCGTCACCCCATCACTGGTGCAGTGCTCATCGATGAGGCCAAATGTGTGGGGTGTATGCTTTGCCGCCGCGCCTGCCCCTGGGATGTGCCCAAGCGCCATCCGGATCGGAGGGTAGCCATCAAATGCGATCTGTGCAGCGATCGTGCGGCCGGCCCCTATTGCGTGCAAGTCTGCCCACTCTCAGGGCGAGCCCTTCGCCACGAGCCCGGAAGCAACGGCGAGAGCCAACCAGAAATCATCACAAGGCGGAAAACCGGGAAAAGGGAGGTATGAGCGATGACGCACAAACCGGGTGAGCATTCTTATCGAGAAATCACCACCCAAACCGAAGCCTGGCGAGGGGCACTGGAGGCCGTCGGCGCGCGCCGAGATCGCCTGGTCGAACTGGTCCGCGAGGAGATGGGCCGCCGCGTGCTATTCATCGGCTGTGGCTCTACCCACTACCTAGCCCAGTTTGCAGCCGCCTATTTTCAAGCGATCACCGGCATCGTCTGCCGCGGGCTTCCTTCCTCTGAATTGCTGCTGCAAACAGACACCGTCGTGACACCTACAGAGCGCCCTTTGGTCATCGCCCTCTCGCGTTCCGGCGAAACCAGCGAGACGGTGCAGGCCGTGGAAAAGGTGCGCCGCCGTGGCGCCGACGCCCTGGCCATCAGTTGCTATCGGCGTACCGCTCTCGCCTCGGTGTCAACGATGACGGTGACGATCCCCGAAGGCCAGGAGGAAAGCTTTGCCCAGACGCGCTCTTTCGCCGCTATGCTCGTAGCCGTACAGGCGCTGGCCGCTGCGGTGGCCGGAGATGATGCGCTATTGACAACGTTGGCTCAACTTCCCCGCGTGGGCGCGCAAGTCATCGAGCGCGCCGGTCTCGCGGCTCAGGTCATGGCAGCCGATGAAAAGATCAAACGCATTAGCTACCTGGGATCGGGGCCGCTTTACGGCCTGGCCAACGAGGCCACCGTCAAGATGAAAGAAATGTCGCTCTCAGTGGCAGAGGGATACCACTTTATGGAATTCCGCCACGGACCTATGGCCCTGGTAGATCAAGAGCATCTCATCGTGGGGCTGCTTTCCGACCGCATGCATGCCTATGAAACGGCCGTGCTGCACGACTTGGCCGCGCGCGGCGCACATGTCTTTTTGCTGGGCGAGGACATCGCCGAGCTGGCCGGCCAGTTCGCGGGCTCGTTCGACCTGCGCTGTGGGCTGTGCGAAGAAGCGCGCGCCGTGCTTTTTATGCCCTTCTTGCAATATATGGCCTATTATCGCGCCCTGGCCCGGGGGCTAGACCCCGACCGACCTCGGCATGTGGTCATGGCCATCCGCCTCGACGGCACGGAGATGATCTGATGGGGGCGAACAACACGCCCAGGGGTTCCAAGCGCCCTTACGACGTCATCGTGATCGGTGAGCTGAACGTAGACATTATCCTACGCGGTGACGTGGCGCCTCGCTTTGGCCAGGCCGAAAAATTGGTGGACGACCTGGAGCTGTGCGCCGGCAGCTCGGCGGCTATCTTTGCCGCCAGCGCTTCCAAGATGGGGTTGCGCGTCCTTTATATCAGCGTGGTCGGCGACGATGTGTTGGGCCACTACATGCTCGCTGCGCTGCGCGGCGCGGGGGTGGATGCGAGCCGCGTGCGGGTCGATGCAACGCTCAAGACGGGTGCCACGGTGGTCTTGGCCAAGGCCGACGATCGGGCGATGCTCACTTATCTAGGCTCTATCTCAGCCGTCTCGGCCCGTGACCTGCCCGCCGATTGGGCTTCCTTGGCCAGGCATTTCCATGTGGCCAGCCCCTTTTTGCTCAGCGCCCTGCGCCCCGATCTTCCGCGCCTCATGGCCGAGGCCAAGTCCGCTGGCATGACCGTCTCGCTGGACACGAACTGGGATCCCGACGAAACCTGGTCATTAGAGGGCTTTTTCGAATTCCTCGACCTTTTTATGCCCAACGATGCCGAATTGCGCGCCATCAGCGGATGCGACAACCTTGAGGAAGCGTTGGCAACGATGGCCACACGGGTGCCCCTGGTGGTGGTCAAGCTCGGGGCAGAGGGCGCCTTGGCAGTGCGTGGGCAAGAACGGGTGCACGCGCCGGCATACCCCGTCAAGGTCATCTCGACCACTGGCGCCGGCGACACCTTTGACGGCGCCTTTTTGGCGGCTTGGCTGCGCGGCAAATCATTACAACGTTGCCTGGAGCTGGGCAACGCCGCTGGCGCGTTGACAACCACTCAGGTGGGCGGGTTTAACGGGCAGCCCACCTGGGAGGAGGCAGAGCGATTCATCGCTCTCCATCGCCCGACGTAAGAGGGGCGGGCGATTAGAAATCACAGCGATCTTGGCCAGCCGACCTGCGTCGGCCGAACACCACCTTACCTGGCTAAGCGTGTCTTTTCCGTTGCCTCGATGAGCCCCTTCATATAGCCCACGGCAAAGAGCCTACCCAGTAGGCTGTAACCGGAGCGGTTTTCCTCGCCCTCCAGGGTGGGCACATGGTCGGGACGCATAGGCCCCTCAAAGCCGACGTCGTAATAGGCATTCATCGCCGCCCACATATCTGTATCGCCATCGTCGTGGAACATCTCGGTAAAGTTCTCGGCGGTGCCGCGCAGGTTACGAAAATGGGCGAAAAAGAGCTTTTTCTGGGCGCCAAAGTGTTTGATCCAGCGGACGACGTCGATCCCCATCTCGGCAAAGCATCCCTGGCAAAAGGTGATGCCGTTAACGGGGCTGGGCACCAAGTCGAGCAAGCGTTGAAAGTTCTCAGGAGTGGTCATGATACGCCCCATGCCACGAATTGGCGAGAGAGGTGGATCGTCGGGATGCATGGCTAAATTGACGCCGACCTCCTCGGCCACGGGCACCACCGCCTTGAGAAAATATTCCAGCGCATCCCAAAGTTGGCCTTCGGGCACGACGCCATACTCGGTGAGCGGACCTCGTTGCATGATGGCATGTTCGTAGCTGGTGGCCAGGGCATCGCCGCGCACGCGGGTGGTAAAAGAAGTGCGCAGCCAGCCAAAGGCGGCCATCCAGTTGTAACAGATGATCGGCACACCGACGGCGCCGACGTTGCGCAAAGAGCAAATCCAGTTCTCAATATCCTCGTCACGGCCCTCAAGCCCCAACTTGATCCTGTCTGAAATGGGCATGCTCTCGATCACCGACCAGGTGAGCCCCGCGTCTTCAATGCGCTTCTTATGGATCACCATCGGCTGAAACTGGTAAACGCCGCCCTGCAAGGCTTCACGCGGTATGCCGCTGACAATATCGCTGACGCCGATCTGTCTGGCCAGCCTCAAATTGCTCTCGGTGATGCCGGGTAATACCAAGCCGATCCTCATCGGTAGTGATCCTTTCCCTGCTAGAATTGTGTCGCCTGAGCCTTAATGGCGAACCCCCAAATAGTTCAAGATCGTAGCAATGAACACCTTTGTCGAACGCACGATGTGGTCGATCTCGACCCATTCCAGATCGGCATGGGCCGTGGTAGAACCTGTGCCATGCGCAACGACAGGGATGCCTCCTTCGCGGGCGATGACGTTCACATCGGACACGCTAAGTGAGCCGCCGATCGGCAACTCGCGCCCGACCACCTGCTGATAGCCTTTGCGCAGGGCGCGGACGATCTCGGCGTCCTCTCCCACGTCAAAGCCCAATCCGTTCCCGCTGCGCGTCCAGCGCACTTGGAGATCGGGATGGCAGGGCACGCTGTTGATAAGCTGTTCCAGCCGCCGATCCACATCGTTCCAGTCCTTGTCGGGCCAGTAACGATGGATACCGTTGATATAAGCGCGGGTGGGCAAGCGGTTAAAAAAGTCACCGCCGTGGATCTGGCCCAGGAAAAAGGTCTCCGAGCCAAGCAAAGGATGGCGAAAATTGCTTAGGGCGCGATCGCGATCGAGGATGGCGGCGGCGATGCGCACCGCTTGGTCGATAGGGTTGGGCACTCCTTTGGGGCGCGCGACGTTCTCATGCAACGTTTCCCCCTCCCGCGTGATCTCGATGTCAAAGATGGCCTGCCCCTTGCCGGCCACGTGGACCGTGTCAAAAGCCCCCTCGGCGACCAGCGCGGCATCGCGGAAGATGTCGCCACGGGCCAGGGCATCGCGCAAAGCCTCCATCCGGCCCACCGGCGCTTCGTGCAGGGTGTGCGTGAACAACACCAGGTTGCCGCCGAGCTCGACGCCGCTTTCCACCAGCACGCGCGTCGCCTCGACCATAGCCGCCACGCCCGACTTCATGTCACCAGCCCCACGGCCATAGATGCGGTTGCCCTCGATATAGGGTGGCACATGATCGGCATGGATCGTATCAAGGTGGCCGTCGAGCGTCAGGGTTTTCCCCCCGGCGACTTGGTTATAGCGGGCGACGGTGGACGGACTTGAGGGATAATCGCGAAGGATTTCCACAGAAAGGCCCAGGGCGCGCACTTGCTCGGCATAGAACTCGGAAACCTCCACGGCATCGCCGGTCTTGCTGGGGATGCGCACCAGGGCCATGGTCAAATCGCGCAGCCGGTCGCGGCTAACGCGATCCAAAAGGCCAGATAACAGCTCATTCATGGGCATGACTCCTCAAGTATGGGTGCTCGGGTTCGGTCTGAGAGCTATGCTAGCGCGTCTCGACAGGAAGCACAAGCCAGGCACTGTTGCGAAATTCGCCGTTTTCGACACGATACATACCGACGCGCACCGCCACAGCCCGACCATCGAACGCATAGGGCACTGTGTAGACGTCGCGCACGATCTCGCCCAGGCTCCAACGCGAGGTCGGATACCAGCCATCCACGGGATGGGCGCGGTCGGCCTGGGCCAGGATATCCTCCGCGCCGCGGGGCGGATCGTGGGCCAACAGATGGACGGCGATGCTATAATCCCGGCTCGGCGGCGCCAAAACGCGCCAATAGACGGTCAATACCAGGGTATCGGCTGCGGCACGCAGGTTGGCGGAAGCGATCTCGATGCCGTTGCCCAGATCGAGCACCGCTCCTGGAGGAATGCCAAACGCCTTTACAGGTGCACGGGCGATCTCGACAATATCAGGCGCCGCTATGCTCAAGTGCGCCGAGCCGAGCTGCCTGGCCCACCAATCCAACGGGCGCTCGTAAAAGGTCTTGCTCAGCGTAAGCAGGCGGTCGCCGCGCGCCAAGATGGCCGAGAAATCGGCGTTATGGTCCACGAGATTCAATCCTCGAAGCTGCCCCCGATAGGCCTGCGCATAGGTCAACGCCCAATAATCATGCCCCCAAAGGGCCATGAAGGTCGTAGGGGCATCGGGCGGGGTTATAGATTCCACTTGGGCGATCACCTTCTCGGCGGAAGCGTCGCGGGTGATGGCCAATACGGACGGCCCGTGTTTGAGGCCAAGCCACAAAGCCAGCAGCCCAAGGGACGACGCCACCAACAACCGCACTTGCGGCCAGCGCCGCACCAGGGCACCAGTGCACAAGGCCAGCAACAGACCGATGAGGTATAGAAGCGGCAATTTGGCGGCGAGCAGGGCATCGGAGACGCGGCCCTCCCAGATGAGCAGACAAAGCAACAGATGCAAGCCGGCCGTAATGGCCAGCGCGGCGGCCTCGCGCCGGCGTCCCTGGCGCAAGAGGGGAGCAAAGCCGGCGAAGGAGAAGCCGAGCAAAGGCAGGGGCAAATCCTCATGCAGCAAACGGGCTATGACCAAGAGACGGCCCCACCAGGCGCCGAGAGAGCCGGGCACGTCCAAGATGCGCTCCGCCTTGGTGTCTAACAACATGGCCCAAAAGCCGCGCCAGGTGCCGGGCGCGCCAAAGGTCCAATCGGCGCCCATCCACTGACGTAAGGGAAGGTAAAGATAAGTCAGCGGCGCCCATAGGGCGATGCCCAACAGCGCCCGTCGCGCCCGCCAGATCTCTTGCCAACGAGGATACACGAGCAACCCCAAGGCCGGGGCCAAAAAGACCAAGGCGCGCTGATGAGCGACCCCTTGGGTAAAAGCGGCGACCAACCAGAGCAAATCCGCCCGCCGCCCGCTGCGGGCATAACGCAACGCCAACCAGACCGAGGCCATGGCCAAGGCCATGGACATGGTGTGCACCTCGGCCACGGAGGCGTCGACCCAAACCGACGTGGAAAGCGAGACGATCAGCGCCCATAAAGCGGCCGACCAAGCGGGCACCCCCAGCTCGTGGGCCGCCAAGACCAACAAGCCGGCGGCGACTGCCCCCCAGCCTGCGGAAAAGAGCGAAGCCCCCGCCGCCGGCTCGATGCCCAGGAAGCGTAGCCCCGTCACCCACAGGGAGCCCAGAAAAGTATACTGAGGATATCCTGTAAAATGGATGGTGCCCCAACGAGGCAGGGCATTTTGGATCTCGCCCACATCGGTGGCATAAGGTGAGGAACTACCGTTAATGCCCCATTGGAGTGTGCTGAGAAAGCAAGCCAGCGCGGCCAAGGCGGCCAGCGCGGCCCACGCGCCAACCCACGTGTTCGATCCCGCTGTTGCAAACAAGGCGGTAAGCGCCGAGCCCTTTTGCGGACTAGATCTCACCAAGCACCTGCTCGATGCTGCGCTCCAAGATGTCTGCCATAGCCTCGATCTCGCTCTCGCTGGTGATCAGCGGTGGGGCCAGAGCAAACCATTCCGGATCGTGGCGCATGATGAGGCCATTTTGCTGAGCCACAGCGCCGATGCGCTTGCCGAGGCGCAGCTCCGCCGGGAAGGGGGTTTTGGTCACCGGATCCTGGGCCAGTTCGACGCCCCACAGCAACCCCTTGCCGCGCACCTCGCCAAAGACGCCAAAGCGTTCCCCCATGGCCGAGAGCCGGGCATAGAGTTGGGCGCCGATCTCGCGCCCGTGGGCGATGAGGTCACGTTCGAGGATCTCTTGCACACAGGCCAACCCGGCCGTGGCCGAGAGGGGGTTGCCGGCGTAGGTATGGCCATGGCCAAACTCGATACCGGCCTCGACGGGCCCCCAGAAGGCTTGCTGGATGCGATCGCTCCACACTGTCGCCGCCAGGGGCGCGTAGCCGCTGGAAAGCCCCTTGCCCAGGCACAGGATATCCGGGGTGACGCCAAAGGTCTCGGCGGCGAACATGCGCCCGGTACGCCCCATGCCGGTGATCATCTCATCAAAGATGAGCAGCACATCGTACTCGTCGCAGATGCGCCGCAAGGCGGGCAGATACTCGGGCGGCGGGACGAGGATCCCGCCCGTATTGCCGATAGGCTCGACGATGACGGCCGAGACGGTGTCGGGCCCCTCCAACTCGATGACCTGCGCCAGGAATTCAGCACAAAAGACATCACAACCCGGATATTGGCGGCCATAAGGGCAACGGTAACAATGCACCGTGGGCACATGCAAAAAGCCGGCCGGATAGGGCTCGAAGGGCACCCGCCGCGAGGGGGTGCCGGTGGCGGCCAACGCGCCCATCGTGGCGCCATGATAGCCATAATACCGAGAGATCACCTTGTACTTGGTCGGCTTGCCGCTTTGCTTCCAGAATTGGCGTGCCAACTTCATCGCCGTCTCGGTGGCCTCTGAGCCACTGGAGAGCAACTTGACCGTGTTGAGCGGTTCGGGGGTGATATCGGCCAAAAGCTTGCTGAACTCGACCGCCTGGGTGTTCGCGCCGTGCAAAGGAGGGGCGAAGGCCAGCCGCTCCAACTGGGCGGTCATGGCTTCGATGATGCGCCGATTCCGATGCCCCACGGCGACGACAAAGATACCGGATATACCATCGTAATAATGCTTGCCATCGATATCCCAGTAGCTCACGCCCTCGGCGCGTTCGAAAATGAGCGGATCTTGTACAAAGGCGCTCATTTGGCGAAAGTCGAGCACCGAATGGCGCAACACATCGGGATCCTTGAGTTGTGCGCGATCGAGCATGGCGGCCTCCAAGATAAGCTCTGAGCTAACGATCGGTGGGCAATCGTAACGCGAGGAGAGAGACGTGTCAAATTGGTTGACTCTTGAGGGATCTGACGCTATAATAAATATAGTTTCGATACACCTTAAAATTGTAGCCGTGCATTCGACCGTTGGCCTTTAGTACAGTATTCTAGGATTGTCTCTTTTGCGAACCTGATCCCGTCTTTGTCACCGATAGGCATACATGCTAACACTCGGGTTATCCGATCCCCTGGCCCGGTTACAGATGCAAGAGGAGGTCCTCAGTGTCAACGACGACGATCGGCGTGCCTGCCACACGGCGTTATCGGTCCTGGTCAGTTCGGTTGTTCGGCTACAGCTCGATGGCCGAACTTCGCGAATGCCTCTGGGGCTATCTTTTTGCCATTCCGTGGCTGCTCGGCTTGTTGATCTTTGTTATTGGCCCCATCCTCGTTTCTATGGCTCTCAGCTTTACCAAGTATGACGTCATCCGCTGGCCTACATTCATAGGTACTGCCAACTATAAGAGAGCCTTCTTTGAAGACGACCTGTTCTGGCCATCCTTAGCTCGCACATTCAAGTACGCCTTGGCCGTAGTGCCGCTGGGGATCGGCGGATCGCTATGTCTTGCCCTTCTTCTGAACCAAGGGTTATTCGGCACAAACCTCTTTCGTACATTCTACTTCATGCCCCATCTCACGCCAGCAGTGGCAATGGCGCTCTTGTGGACATGGTTGCTGCATCCCACAATCGGCCCCGTGAATTATCTTCTCAGCCTCATCGGCATCAAAGGGCCGGGGTGGTTTGCGAGTTCCGAATGGGCTTTGCCCTCAGTTATTATCGTAAATTTGTGGGCCTACTTGGGGGGGAACCATATGCTTATCTTCCTAGCGGGGTTGCAAGGGGTTCCCCAGGAACTCTATGATGCTGCAGACGTAGATGGCGCGGGCCGTTGGCGTAAGTTCTGGAACGTCACCTTGCCGATGATTTCCCCCTCACTCTTTTTCAATCTTATCATGGGCATCATTGGTTCGCTCAAGGTCTTTACTATTGCGTTTGTGGCCACATCAGGCGGCCCTCATTGGGCGACATGGTTCTATGCATTGCATCTCTACAATTGGTCATTTGTGTATTTTGAGATGGGATATGGTGCTGCTCTAGCTTGGATATTTGCTTTCATTCTTATTATCCTGACAATGATTCAGTTTGCCATTTCACGGCGGTGGGTCTATTATGCAGGAGGTCGGTAACATGACAGTACCTGCAACAGCATTCCCTCTGAAAGTTTCAAGCGCCAAGGCCAGTCGTCGGGCTTGGGCGGCTTTTTCGTATATCCTTATGGTTCTACTTGGCATAATGTTCATGTATCCCTGGTTTTATACTTTAATGACCTCTCTCATGGCTTCTCATGAGTTATACATGTTTCCACCGAAATTCATTCCAGCAACACCTCAATTTGGCAACTATGCACATGTATTTCAGGAAGTGCCCTTTGCCCTGTGGGTGTTGAACTCGGCGCAAGTCGTGGCCCTATCCGTCACAGGCAGTGTTCTCTCGGCCGCATTGGTCGGTTATTCCTTTGCACGTTTTCGCTGGCGCGGGCGTGATCTTGTCTTTGGCATCACCCTGGCGACGATGATGCTACCGGCCGAGGTGACGCTCATACCAACCTATTTGCTCTTCAAGTATCTGGGATGGTTGAATAGTATCAAGCCGCTTTGGGTGCCCGCGTGGTTCGGTGGAGGAGCGTTCGCCATCTTTCTCTTTCGGCAGTTTATCATGACTATCCCGCGCGAGCTGGACGAGGCCGCTACGATCGACGGTGCGAATCCGCTGCGCATCCTGACCACCGTGCTATTGCCCTTGATGCAGCCGGTATTAGCGACCATGAGTGTCATCAGCTTTATCGGGTCATGGAACGACTTTATGGGGCCTTTGATCTATTTGAATTCCCCCAAAAAGTTCACCGTAGCTTTGGGTTTGCGTTACTTCCAAACGACGCCGGGAAGCCAATCTTATGGTGTGCCCACGCAGCACTATTTGATGGTGTGCTGCGTCCTGTCCGCGTTGCCCATCATCATCCTCTTCTTTGCGGCACAGAAATACTTTGTGCAGGGCATCGTGATGTCGGGCTTGAAGGGGTAAGCGCCCTCGAGACTGTATAGGCTATGATGATTCCACAGACCACAGAAAGGAGGAACGATCTAGAACGGGGAATCGGTCGCAATTTGCAAAGGGCGTCAATTCCCCAATACCCAGAGGGTCCGCCTAGCAACATTCCTACCGATTACGATGACAACCAGTTTTTGCCCAAAAACGAATCACCACGAAACGAGCAGTCGATTTTAGAAAGCCAAGTGATCAACAACGAGGCTTCATGTTATGGAGGGGGTTCTCACTATGGTAACAAGGCGTGATTTTCTCAAATATGTGGCTGCCACCAGCGTAGGTATGGTGATCGCGAGCTGTGCTCCCAAGCCCGCGCCGGCGCCCAAAGAAGCTGAACCAACCAAGCCGGCTGCCGCACCGACCCAACCGCCCGCCAAGGCGCCGGCGGCACAGATCGAGATCCGCTACATGGAACGTGGCGACCCGCTGGGCGATTTCATGCGCCACGCCAGCCGCCTCTACGAGGAACGCAATCCAAATATCAAGATTATCAATGAGCCCGCCGGATGGGGTGATCTGACGACGAAGGTGCCTACCTATGTCGCCGCGGGCACAATGGCCGATGTCGCCTTCCAACATGGCGCGCTGATGCTACCCGAATTGGCCGCAAAAGGTGCCTGGTTGAACCTGGAGCCACTGGCCGAACGAGACAAACACGATTTTTCCATCTACTACAAGTGGGCTATTGACACATTGCGCCAAGGTCCTAAAGGCGAGTTGGTGGCCATGCCCCAGGGCGTTCACCTCGGCCAGAACGAGCTGCACTGGAACAAGGAGATGCTGCAAAAGTTCGGCATTCCCGAACCGCACGACCAGATGAAGATCGCCGAATTGAACGAGTTTTTCATCAAAGTTCAGGAGAAGATGCCAGAGAACGCTTTCGCCACTCATTGGCCTTCCGGTCTCTGGACTAATGAATGTGTATCTCGCTCGTTCGGCGGCTATATCATCTCCCAGGACCGCAAGAAGTGCGGTTTTGCGCTGCCCAAAACGCAAGATGGCCACAAGTGGGTATATGATCTGGTCAACACGCACAAGGTGATGCCCAAGCAGGATCAGATCCTCAAGAACGCTACCTCCATGTTCTACACCGAGATGTTGGCTACTGCTTTCAACTGCGCCGCGAATATCTGGGTGGGATTCACCGAGGCGGTAGCGGGCAAGTTTACTCTGGGCCACTGCACCTGGCCGCGCGGAGATACCGGCTGGGGTGTGACGCCGAGCTGCGATGCGACGGTCATTTACAGCAAGACCAAGTATCCTGAGGAATG
>JACIWY010001098.1 GCA_014360745.1 Chloroflexota bacterium | reverse complement strand
GATGTGCGAATAGCGCTTTCCGCCGATGACCACGAAGCGGTAACGATCGCCCGATGTTGCTACGCCACACCGTGCCCGCCGCACAAAGTAACTCGGAGGCTCTCCCGGTTTTACGGCGGCCACGGCCACAGTCCAGTGATGGCGATCGGGGGGAGGGTCGCCCAATCCGAGATCGCCTCCCAGATCGATCAATGCGGAAGGCACGCCTTCATCACGCATCACCTGGAGGGCGGCATCGATGGCGTAGCCCTTGGCCACGGCACCGAAGTCCAGCCGCATTCCCGGCCGCAGAAGTTCCACAGCCCGCTCTTCGGGATAGAGTCGCACGAACTGATAACCCACAGCCTGACGCGCTTCGTCAAAGCGATAGGCGGGGGGCATCTCGCGGGACATGCGGGCCCTTCGCCACAGTCGCACAATCGGGCCGATTGTGACATCAAACGCCCCTGACGTTTGCTCAGAGATCTTGAGACTGAAGGCGAGAAGCCGCCACAAATCGTTGC
>JACIWY010001097.1 GCA_014360745.1 Chloroflexota bacterium | reverse complement strand
CAGGTGATACCAGAGAAGCAACGCCCTCACCTTCGGTAGGTAGTTCTATTTCCTTAACCTCACTGCCGAGAAGGAAGCCACAATCCTGGCAGAATTTTTCCCCAGGTGGGTTTTGAAAATGGCAGATTGGACACTCCACCGGTTGGAGGGCGACCGTCTCTTCGCTCATTTCGTTTCCTCCTCTTTCTTCTTGCCGATGTCCATCTTGTAGATTGTTCCGATGAGCGTCTTCTCAGCCTCAAGGGATGTCCCCTTTTTCAGGCTCTCAATGGCTTGTTCTACCTCTTCTGCTTCCTCCAGTCTGCCCTGCTCTCGTAGGAAGACCTTCGTCCTCTCCAGTTCCGCTACAGCGGCAGCGGTTGAGATAGCCTGGGTCTTCATCGCCATAAGGGTTTTCTCTATTGACCTTGCCGTTTGCTTTGCTTGCCACTCGTTCTTCACCATCTCGTTCACTCCCTGCTGGATGAGAGCGACATCTTCAACGAACTCAACAACGACATCCT
>JACIWY010001096.1 GCA_014360745.1 Chloroflexota bacterium | reverse complement strand
GAAATCTATGGGCAAGTGCCGGGTGGTATGTTCGGAGCGGATGAGAATTGCCGACCCGGCTACACCGACCCAAGGCAAGCGGCGGAGACTTGCTCAATGGTTGAATTTATGTTCTCAGATGAAATCCTTCTCTCAATTACGGGCAATCCCATCTACGCCGACCGTTGCGAGGAGATAGCCTTCAATTCCCTTCCACCCGCCTTCACACCGGATTTGAAAGCCCTCCACTACCTAACTGCTCCCAATATGATTCAGCTTGACAGCAAGGACCACTCGCCCCTCATCCAGAATGGAGGTGAGATGCTTTCCTATAATCCTTATGCCTATCGCTGTTGCCAGCATAATCATTCACACGGCTGGCCATATTTCTCTGAGCATCTTTGGATGGCAACGAGGGACAAGGGATTGGCTGGCGTCCTCTACGCTCCCAGCAAGGTCAGCGCTAAGGTGGGAGATGGAAGAGAAATTCAGATAATTGAGGAAACCGATTATCCCTTTGACGAG
>JACIWY010001095.1 GCA_014360745.1 Chloroflexota bacterium | reverse complement strand
ATTAATGCCGAAGGGCGCCGTCAGGCTCTCCATCCTACAGTGACCCCGCAAGTGGAGAAAAACGAAATAGAGACACTTATCGCTCTGGGAGAAAAGCTCGGCGTCTCCCTCCCCTTCCCCTCGGGTGAGCTTGTGGAGATGGAGATGAAGGAATGGAAACCAGAACTTTCCCCAACAACCCAGCATACTCCCAGCCCTGACTACCCCTTTACCCTGCTCCTTGACCCTTCATATATCTGGGCTGGAACCGCAATGGCACAAGCTACTTTCATCTATAATAGAGAATCAAGCATAATACTCTCCGACTTCCCCGAAGGGTTCGTGAATATTAATTCTGAGGATGCTAAAGAACTGAAGATAAGAGATAGAATGCCAGTTAAAATAGAAACCCCTCTTGGCTCCATCACCCTCCCCGCCTATACAACTCTCCGAGCAGGAAAAGGGGTGCTTCTCTTCCCTCTATATCTCTGGGAGAAGGTGGCGGAGAAATTGGGCGGTGTTGAG
>JACIWY010001094.1 GCA_014360745.1 Chloroflexota bacterium | reverse complement strand
TTTCCGGATATATTCTTCCCACCCTTCCCCTTATATAAATAGCGCCGAATTCATCCTGCACCCTTCTTACGAACACCTCATAGCCTTTCCCAAAGGCGCGAATATCAATATAGAAAATGTAAGTCTTCACATTGGGTAAATGTTCTTTTAATAGGAGGGCATGTTTAGCTGTGTACATACAGCAAACACGGGAGCAATAGGGATAACCTTTCTGTTCGTCTCGGGAACCAACACATTGTATGAAGACCACGCTTTCTGGATGTTTTCCGTTTGATGGTCGGACTATTTCTCCCTTCGTCGGTCCCGATGAATTTATCATTCGTTCCAATTGGGCGGAGGTAATGATGTCTGGATGTTGTCCATACCCATATTCGCCATAGACCGATGCGTCAAATATGTCCGCTCCCGTTGCCACGATGATTGTGCCGAATTTCTCCTTGATGTAAGTATCCTGCTGGGAATAATCTATAGCTTTAGCGGGGCAAACCTTTTGGCAGAGTCCGCAT
>JACIWY010001093.1 GCA_014360745.1 Chloroflexota bacterium | reverse complement strand
GGGACGGGTGGGAGGACGGAAGGTGGGCAGAGTCAGCTCCTCCACCGGTACCCTGGTCAGGCGCGATACCTCTTGCAGGATGAGGTGTCGGCAGGTCCGGCCCTGGCAGAGACCCATCCCCGCCCGCGTCAGCCGCTTGATCTCGTCCAGGGTGTGTACGCCCTCGCCGATCAGACGTCGGATCTCCCCCAGAGTCACGTCCTCACAGCGGCAGATCACCACCCGCTCCTCGCCCGCCCTGGCCTCATTCACCGCGTTCACCCCCGGCCACGGCGATGTTCCTCACCACATGGGCCAGGTCCCGCTCCACCTCGACCCACACCACCGGGGTGCCCACCTTCTCCCGCGGCTTCTGCACCCGCACCACGCGCGCCTCCCCCACCCGGGTCCCCTCCCGGTCAAGCGCCCCCACCACCTGCCCCACCTCTGGGAAGGGCAGGAACTCGTATGGGAGCTTGATGAGGGAAGTGGTGTCCGTGTAACCCTCGTGCACCACGAATATGGCC
>JACIWY010001092.1 GCA_014360745.1 Chloroflexota bacterium | reverse complement strand
CAGATGAAATCCCTTCCCTGAAGCATTCTGAATGAGATTGTATCACTGTAGCCATGTGTTGGACTTGAGAAATAAATAGTGTATCCACTGTAGACGGCAGTCATCATAGGGATTTCAGAGGGATAACGAGGATTCCAGATGAGAAATGCGTCAACTCCATCCATATAGCACTCGGTATTGTTCTCTGTAGTTATCGCAACCTTTCCCGCTACTTTTTCCTTAACCCTACCCAAAAGTTCTCGGTATCCGGAAACCCAGTAGCCGCCGCCACCAAGAGGATGACCGTGATTCTTATCGAAACAAAGGACGGAACCAGCTGCTCCTATCTGGTCTATATAGATTGCATTTACGCCACATTCCTTAACCAACCTCTCAACTATCTCATTTACCTTATCCTGCCAGAATTTCGTGTAGGGACACATAACAGCGTGTTTTACTTGCGGATTATAGACCTCAATGTAAGGTTCGCCGTTCACCTGCTTCGCGCACCAGGTTATCGCCTGATTC
>JACIWY010001091.1 GCA_014360745.1 Chloroflexota bacterium | reverse complement strand
TGGAGCGCCATATACATATTGGCTTCCCTGATAGAGGTAAGGGTGGAACTGAGCGGTATGAAGAGGATGCCCAGAAGCACCACGAAAACCGCCATCGCCGTGAGCAGTTCTATTAAGGTGAAGCCTCTCTCCCTCATCGCTCTCACCTCCCCGTTGTGAGCACAGTATCCAAATCCAACTTCCGCCAGAGCCCCGCTGGAGTCTCCCAAGCCACCCTTACCTTCAAGGAGATGCCCAAAACTCTTGCCACATTCACCACAGGCTGTCCTTTAAGTTCAACGATGTAATCATAGGTTGGATTACCATCATCTATTCCCGCTCCCGTCTCAGGGACACGCGTTATCGTACCCCATTCACCGCTGACCTTCTGAGGATTGTTAGGGTCGCCGTACCAGTAATCTACCAGCACTATCTTGCCATTTTCGCAAGGAGTGAAGAAGAGACACCAGCGTCCTGTCTGGGGGTTGAGCGCCAGGGCGTATTCCCGCCAGCCAAGGGTATTCGTTT
>JACIWY010001090.1 GCA_014360745.1 Chloroflexota bacterium | reverse complement strand
AAAGCAATCTTTCGGAAGGAATGGATGTATATGTTTATCTTGAACCTTCAGCAATACACACTTTCAAGGAGGTATGAGGATGTATCAAAATAGACAGAATAGATTGGTCGTTGTAATCTTCTTCATAATAGTGGTTTCCGCTTTCTTCTGGTTGATGATGCGCACAAAAACGGGAGGGAGCACCGCAAGTTCTTCCAGTGCTACGAGCAAGACATCGTCGGGGGGTAAGATGGAGGTCTCCTACGAGGCTTTGGAGAAAGCCTGGAAGGAAGCGAAGAAAATGGAACGGATGTCCGCTTTAGCGAAAGGACCTGTTCCACCTGCCAAAGCTCCCGCAACAAATATGCCTGCCTCCAATATGCCACCAACAAATCAGCCCTTTACTCCCAGCAAGATGCCTCCTTATATGCAGAAGATGGCGGCAAATTACACCAAGGAGATTGGAAACAGGGATGCGAAGGTTAGAGTTGATGCCTTCCTCCCAATGGAGTCCTGCCAGGGTCCAAC
>JACIWY010001089.1 GCA_014360745.1 Chloroflexota bacterium | reverse complement strand
TAGATGCTTTGATAGCCGAGGGGAGTGAATCTGGTGGACATATCGGAGAATTATCAACTATGGTTCTCGTGCCCCAGGTTGTTGATGCCGTCTCGCTGCCCGTGATAGCAGCAGGAGGGATAGCGGACGGAAGGGGTTTCCTTGCCGCTCTTGCCCTTGGAGCTGAAGGTGTTCAGATGGGAACGAGGTTCGTTTGCTCGGAGGAATGCACCGTTCACCCTAATTACAAGCAGGCGATTATAAAGGCGAAAGATAGGGATACGGTGGTGACGGGGCGTCCAACAGGGCACCCTGTGCGCTGTTTGAGAAATAAATTGACGAAACAATTTGAGGAGCTTGAAGCTCGTTGCGCACCACCTGAAGAACTGGAAGAACTCGGGAAGGGGAAGTTGAGGGCAGCGGCGATTGAGGGAGATGTGGAGTTTGGCTCGGTTATGGCGGGTGAGGTAAGCGGGATGATAAAAGATATAAAACCTGTGAAGCAAATTATAGAAGATATAATACAAGA
>JACIWY010000109.1 GCA_014360745.1 Chloroflexota bacterium | reverse complement strand
GCCCCCGGATGCTCTCATTCTCGTGCCCGTCGATGACTGGGCACTGCGCTATTATCTCCTCCCGCAGGTTGAGAACCTGCGGGAGGCTCTCGCGACGGTGCTGTACCTGGAAGTGGATCGTATGTCGGACGAAGAGGTGGAAGCGTTGGTCTCCGCCGAGCGGCAGGAGCGCTCCACGGCGGCTTTGGTACGTTGGCACCAGGGGACGAGCGATCATCGCGGGTTGCTCGACTATTTGCTGGAACGCGCCGGCGCCCAGGTCGGCGTCCAGCATCTGCCCGGCTATACCGTGGTGCGCTATGCGCTCCAGGATAAGCCGGCCCCCTTGCTTATCGTAGAACAAGAGGCCCGTTTTGAGAAGTTGGCCCTTTTGCGCGCAGCTATCGAGACCGATGTGCCCGCCGATGACGCCGTCGCCGTGGCGCTGACCTTCAACCCGCTTGATGACCTTGACCAGGATTTCAAAGTCTCCCTGGAGGTTACCGATCAAGCCGGCCATCCTCTCGCCCGCCAAGATACCCTCCTGGAGGATCGAGAAGGTGAGGAGACGGGAGAGTGGATGGCCCAAGTGCCGGTGACCACCTATCATATTCTGCCGCTTACGCCTGGCCTGGCGCCGTTGACCTATACGGTGGATGTGGGCGTATATGCCGAAGAAGAGCCGGAAGGGCTTGATCTGCTAGACCAAGCCGGCGCGCCGGCCGGCAAACGCTATGTGTTGGGCTCCATTCATTTACGAGAGCCCTCTTATCAGGCAGAGGAAGAGCCGGATCGCGAACGTTTGGGCCTTGTTCCTTTGTCACAATCTCCGCCGGCCGAAGGCGCGTCGGCGCAGCAGCTCGTCCTCGCGGCGCATAGCGCTCTCGCCGAGGGGTACGATACCGGCCAAATGCTCGACGTGTTATTGGAATGGCATCATGTGGGCACATCCTCGTTGCCGGATTTACGCCCTGTGCTGCGGCTCGTCCGCGAGGGCGTGGTTTTGGCTGCCGAGAGCGCCGCGCCTGTCTATGGGCAATATCCCACGGATCGTTGGCGGCCTGGCGAGGTCGTGCTCGATCGGCGGGCCATCCAGGTGCCGCTGGATGCCGCCGAAGGGCCAGCAATAGTGCAGGTCGTTGTGGAAGGGTATAAGCCGTGGACGCTAGGGCAGATCGACATCCATCGGATAGCGCGCACTTTCGCCCCGCCCAGCCCAAAACTGGGCGCTTCGGGGCGCCTCGGCGAGGTGGCCGAATTGGTCGGCTACGACTTGGCCGTCGAGGCTATCCGTGCTGGCCAAGAGATCCCTCTCACCCTTTATTGGCGCGCCTTGAGCACGCCGGATATCGACTATGTGGTGTTCACCCATCTGTTAAGTGAGAAAGGGGAATTGATAGCCCAACACGATGGCCCGCCTGCCAGAGGAACGCGACCGACCAGGGGCTGGTTGGCCGGCGAGTATATCCTCGACGAGCATCTGTTGGAATGGCTCAAGCCCGATTATCGAGGGGTAGCCTTGTTAGAGGTGGGCTTGTATGATCCCGCCACGGGAACGAGATTGTTGACGCCGGAGGGCGATTCGCGTCTCTTGCTCGGCAATGGTACAATGGTGCGGTGAACAAGCCCGACGCTGAGCATAGAGGATGCCAACACAATCGCTTCGTCATCGCTTACGGCGCCATTTGACCAGGCCCCGTCGCGGTCTTGACGGCCTGGCACGGAACTGGGGCGTAGGGCTTTTGGCACTGGTCTGGCTCTTGATGGGAGCGCGTTTCCTGTTGGCCACGCCCCCTTTTGAGGCGCAGGACGAGCCCCAACATTATTTGCGTGTCGAAAGCACCTTGGGCCACAGGCAGCCCTTGGTGGCTCCAAGTGCTTGCATCCGCTGGGCTCCCGTCGCCGATGGACATCCTCCGCTGTATTATTGGGTAGGTGCGTTGATCACCCGTTGGATCCGGGACAACGTGCCATTTGAGCCGCTTACTCCTAACCCTTTGGCGCAACTCGGCTCCCTAGACGCCTATCGAGAGCAGAATGCTGTGCTGCATCTCCAGCGAGCAGACCCCTTAGCCGGCGGAGCGGTGACCCGGCTCTATATCCTGCGTTTGTTGGGGCTGTTGTTCGGCGGTGGCACCGTGTTGTGTGCCTGGGGGCTTGCTCGCCAACTGATGCCGCAAAGGGACGGCCTCGCTTGGGGCACCGCTCTGTGCGTGGCGCTCAACCCACAGTTTCTCTTTGTCAGTGCGACGGCCGGCCCTGCCGCGCTGGGCACATTATGGATCAGCTTGGTCGGCTTGATCTGTGCGCGTGCGTTGCGGGCGGGAAGCGTTTCATGGCGCTATGCGGCATTGCTGGGTTTGCTGGCCGGGTTGGCAGCGCTGACGGAACCCGCCGGATGGATCGCCATCGTCATGGCTTTGGTGACCCTCTTGCTGTTGTTAGGGCGTCGCGCTCAGGCACCCCCTCGGCCCCAGCGGCTTGTACCTCTATTGGCCTGGCTGGCCGCTTTGGCGGCTGTCGCCGGGTGGTGGTATGTGCCCCGAGTCGTTCGTGGTGAGCCGCCCGCCCCGATCGTCGATCTGGCGCTCTTGGCATCGATTCCAAGCTTGCGAGAGGGGTTAGAGCTCCTAGGGACTGAAGGTTATCGTGTGTTGATCTCCTATTGGGGCGCTTTTGGCTGGCACAACGTCCGCGCCGATGAGCTCTATTATGTAGCTATCCAAGTCTTGTGGATCCTTGGCATTACGGGCTGGTTGTTGCTTTTGGCACGCAATTACTGGCGCAGGCGACGCCTGGCGTTGGAGGTAGGGGCCGGGGGCGTTTTGCCGATTCTTTGGGTGGTGCTGACCATAGCGGCCCTCCTGCTCGGTGGCTGGCCAGTCTGGGGAGATCGTTTCTGGGGCGTTGCGCCTCTTTCTCTATTACTTTGTATCGGCTTGACGGCGTGGCCTTTGGCACAACGAGGGTGGCTTATCATCCTGTTGGCCGTGGTTGTGCTGGGTGTCGCCGCGTGGTTCACACCTACGCGCTATATTGCGGCAACGTATGCGCAGCCCAAAACCCTTACGCTGGAAGAAGTGCCCCAGACGATCGGCGATCTCCACATCTCTTTTGTCGAGGGTCCTTTTCTGATCGGCTACAAAACCGAGGGCGACGCGCACCCGGGGCAATCGCTAGAGATAACGCTCTATTGGTTGGCCCGACAACGCATGCGCTTCGATTGCTCCGTTTCGATAACCCTTCACGGGCGCCAAGGGCGGCTCTTCCATCGCTTGGATACGCACCCGGGAGGAGGGAACTTGCCCGCCCGTCTATGGCTCCCGGGCCAAGTAATTGTGGATACCTATCGACTGCCAATTCCCGCGGATGCCGAGGCCCCCGTGGCAGCTACTGTGTGGGTGGGAGTTTATTTGGGGTGTCCTTCGATGGCGGCCTATCTCCCCGCAACCGATGCTCGCGGGCGGTATATCGGCATCAAGCCTGCCATCGCCCATGTGCGCGTCACGCCATCTATACCGCCCGAATACCGGCCGACGAACGCCTTGACGGCCACCTGGGGTGAGCACGTTGCCCTGCTCGGTTATGACCTGGAGCCCTCCGTGGCCCGGCCGGGCTCCGATATGCCGATAACCCTCTACTGGCAAGCGCTAAAGCCCATGGAGCGCGACTATACGGTGTTTATTCATCTGGTCAACGAGCAGGGCGCGATGGTCGCGCAGGTGGACGAAGAACCTTTGCAGGGCGATTATCCCACGCATTTCTGGCGTGTTGGGGATCAAGTGCGCGATGCGCATGTGCTGGCCTTGCCGGGCGATTTGCCCCCAGGCGCCTATCAATTGCGCATCGGCTTATATTGGCTGCAGACTGGCGAACGGCTGCCTATCACCTCCGGCGGCTCGACAGGGGAGGGCGCCCCGGCGACCTTTGTGACCATCGACGGCATCGAGATCGGGGCTCCGTAGCGATGGCCGATCGATGCGTGGTCTCGCAAGGCACGACGGGGGCAAAAGGGCGTTCGGGGGCAAGGAGTATGGGCGTCCTGGCGCTTACCTTGCTGGCCTTTGCCCTTTTCATGTGGCGCATCGATGCCAGAAGCATCTGGTGGGATGAGAGCCTCAGCCTGTATCGTGCCCAACAAGATGTTGCCTATATTCTGAGCAATCGCATCGACTTTGCCGGTATTCGCACCGTCGATCAACATCCGCCGCTCTATTTCTTGTTGCTACACGCCGTGATCCGCTTGGCCGGCGAAAGCGATCTGGTTCTACGTTTCCCCTCAGCAGTTGCGGCTACCTTGCTTGTTTCGCTGTTGTATGCCGTGGGCCGCCGGCTGCATTCGCCACGGGTTGGGAGTTTGGCCGCCCTGTTGGGGGCGCTGTCGCCCTTTTACCTTTGGTATGCGCAAGAGGCGCGCATGTACACGCTCGTTGCCCTGCTGGCGCTCTTGGCCTTTTACTGCCTGTGGCGTGAGCTGGATGGCGGAGGATGGCCCTGGTTGGGCGGTTTTGTCCTGGCTGCTTTGGCCGGCATCGCCAGCCATTATCTGTTCGTTCTCACTTTGCCGGCCAACGGGATGCTCCTCGTGTCCTCGTGGTATCGCCGCCATGCCGAACGCGGGCCGGCAGATGCGCCATGCGCTGCGAAGATGCGCCCCCTGAGCCGTTGGTGGCTTTTTCCCCTTCTCCTGGTGGCCTTAATTCTCGCCGGTCATAGGGTGCTGGCTCTGCTGCCCGCGCTGCGCAGCTCTCGCGAGTATGTGCCGCTGGATGTGATGATGGTGGATGTGTTGAATTCGTTCAACCTGGGCCTCTCGGTGAACCTTCGTCAGGTTTGGCCCCTGGACATCCTCCTGGTTGCCCTTTTTGTTTTGGGTGTTCTGGCCCTTTATCGGCGTGCCCGCCGGCCGAGTTCGCCCTTGGCCCAGAGCAGAGACCGAGCGGGGCTGATCTTGCTCCTTGGCCTGGGGCTTTTTCCCATCCTCATGTTGTGGGGGCTTTCGTTCCTCGTGCCGCTGTACACCAACAGCCGCTATGCTATCATCGGTAGTTCGGCTTATTACGTGGGTATGGCCTTTGGTCTTGAGGCTTGGTTGCGCTGGCGGCGTTTGCCGGGCGCCGTTATGCTCCTTGTGGTGATCGCAGGGATGGGCCTTTCCATTGGGCGCTATCAGTTTCATGAGCACTATCAACGCAAGGAGGAGTATCGGGGCATCGCCCAGCTCATTGCCGAGAATGAGCGCGTGGGCGACGTCATCGTTGTGGCTGGCCCGGAGAGCGTCCCGGCTCTGAAGCATTACTACAAAGGGCCTTTGCCCATCCTAGGAGTACCGGAAGGTGGCTGGACGGAGGAGCGTCTTGAGCGAGAGTTGGGGCGCATCGCCTATGCCTACGATCGCATCTGGTTCGTGCGCGGACGGGTACAGCTCTCCGACCCGCAGGAACGTGTGCGCCGCTGGATGGGCAAGGAAACGTTAGAATTGCTGCATCGGGGCTATCCCAGCTCGGGGGCTTATCTGGCCGTGGAGGCTAGGCTCGGCCGATCTCCGTTGCAGGATCAGGAAAGAGGCGCGGAAGCGCGCGGGAGATTCGGCGAGAGCCTGGCGGTGACGGACTATGCCGTGCGTTACTGGGATTCGCGCGGAGAGGCGCAACAAATAACCGCCGCCCAGGCCGCCGGGTTGCTTGCCGAACGCTTGCCGCTCGCTGCGATGGGTGTTCCGGCAGGCAAGGTAGTCTCGGTGCGGGTGGATACGCGCGTGCTTCGCCCTCTGGCGAATTACAAGGTCTCAATGCGCCTGGTGCGCGACGGGATCGTGTGGGCGCAGCGCGACCGCGAGCCCTTTATGTACTACCCAACCACCCAATGGCCGCCTGGTCGCGTGGTGCGCTGGGAAGCCGATGTGCAGGTGCCATATGGCACGCCGCCGGGCTTCTACGAGCTCCAGCTCTGGCTCTATGAGGCACAAAGCGGCGAGCCTTTATCCTTCATCGACGCGGCAGCGGGGCCCCTCCCTTGTTGGAGCTTGGGCCTCGTGCCCATCGACTGGCCGGTAGGGCCTTTGCCGCGCGATGATCTACTACCATCCGGCGTACGGCGCGTATGGTGGCCGCCCAAATTCGCAGGGCAGCTCGATCTAGAGGCCTGGCACCTCTCGCCTACCATGGTAAAAGCGGGCGAGGGCCTTGTTGTGCGGCTCTTTTGGCGCGTCAAACGCCCGATCCACACGGATTATCGTGTGGTCCTCAACTGGCAAGATCAGAGCGGCGTAGTTTGGCGCACCACGGAGCACCCTCCTTGTGGCACAGAGCTAGGCACCTCGCTCTGGAAGAGCGGCCAGATGGTGAGTGGCATCTTTTATATCCCGATCCCCGACGACGCGCCCTCGGGCCGCCACACACTGCATTTGCTGCTGTACGATCCCATTCGGGGACGGTTCTCGCCTCTGTCACGAGGGCCTATCTTGTGGGCCGGCCGTGATGTCGTTTTGGGCGAGATCGAGATTGCCGGCAAGATGCCGGCTCCCTAAAGTGCTCGCGTTTCCCAAGGCGTGATTTTAAAACGTAAAAACGAGCTTGGAAGGCTCAACTACAGATAATTGCGGAGGTAGGCCGCCATGCGCATTATCGCTGCCGATATTATCGATGTCGATCTGCATCGCTTCAAGCCGCCCATTATCCTCAAGTTGATCACCGATGAGGGCATCTATGGCCTGGGCGAGTTTGCCCTCGCCTATGGCACAGGGCGCCGGGCGGCCATCGGTATGCTTCAGGACATGCTGGAGGAGTGTGTGCTCGGCGCTGACCCGCTGCGCATCGAACAGATGTGGCATACCCTTTTTCGGCGCACGTTTTGGGGACAGGGCGGGGGCACCGTCGTCTATGGAGGGATGAGCACTATCGATATGGCGCTATGGGATATCAAGGGTAAGGCCCTGGGGCAGCCTATCTATGAGTTACTGGGCGGCAAGACCCGCGACGAGGTGCGCGTCTATGCCAACGGTTGGTATGGCGATGAATGGAAGCACAACAAGGGGTGGTCGCCGGTGACGCCCCAGGAATTTGCCCGTGCGGCGGCGCAGGTGGTCGAGCTGGGCTACGACGCACTCAAGTTCAATCCTTTTGGCTCCCCGCCCGGGGGCAAGTTGGGGCAGCACGAGCGCCTGTTAGAGCCGGAGCGGGCTGATCTGGGCTATGCTCGCGTGGCAGCGGTGCGCGAGGCGGTGGGGCCCCAGGTCGACATCATGGTCGAATGTCACGGCTGGTTCGGGGTCACCTCGGCCATCGAGATGGGGCGGCGTTTAGAAGAGCTACACCCCTTTTTTTACGAAGAGCCGGTGGATGCCATGAACGTCGAGTGTATGCGCAAAGTGGCGGAGAACGTTCGTATCCCTATCGCAGCCGGCGAACGGCTCTACACCCGCTATGGCTTTCGCGAGTATATTGAGGGCCAAGTCTTGGACGTCTTGCAGCCCGATGTGGGCTTGGCCGGCGGCATCACAGAGCTGAAAAAGATCGCCGCCTATGCCGAGACCCATGATCTGCACATTCAGCCGCACAACTGCCATGGGCCCATCGCCACGGCGGCGGCGGTGCAGGTGGATGCCTGCATCACCAATTTCATCATCCAAGAGACGGTAGGCGATCGGCCCGACATCACCTACGATGTGGTGAACGAGCCGTTGGAAAAGCAGATCAAACTCAGCCGTATGCCGGTGCCGACCTCGCCGGGCCTGGGTGTCACCTTAAACGAAGAAGTGGTGGGGCGTTGCCCCAGGATCCATCTCGGACGGTAAAGCCTGGCGGCTATAAGGTCGCCAGGCTTTTTCCTCAGCGGATGACCGACTTGGGGGTGGGCACGATGCGCCTGACGACGATCCTCTCGCGGTCCATCATCTCCGGCACCTGCGGAGAGATGACGTTTTTCCAATAGTCGCTTTGATAGACCGCTTCGTAGAGCTGTTGGCGCTGCTCCTCGCTGTCAAAACGGCGAATCCAGATGTAGAGGTCGTCTTCCTCTTCGCCCACAAAGCTGCCTACGACGACCATCCCTTTCGAAATCTGATAGGGGATGATTACCTCTTCCATGAAGCGAACCCATCTGTCGCGCTGGCCGGGCTTGCAGCGGTATTCGCGTAGTTCGAAAAACATGGTGTGCTCCTTTCGGATTCGAGATGGGCGTGGTATACGTCAAAACGGGCCGGTGGTCAATGGTTTGTTATGGGTAAAGACTCCCGCGCTCCCATTTCGTAGCCAGGTGTGTCGATGGCCGGCTACGATGTGGGCCGGCCATCGGGGGAAAGGTCGGGGCAGGCTGAACGATGCTCAGCGCCAGAGGGGTTGGCCCTCGGGCAGGTGTTTGGCGATGGCCTCCTCGTCCAATTCGACGCCCAGCCCAGGGCCATCGGGCACGGCGATATAGCCATCCTGAATCGGGTGCCCCATCGTCAACATCTCGCTCCATAGGGGGATGTTGTGCGAATGATATTCCAGGGCCAAAAAGTTGGGGATGGTGGAGCAGATATGGGCTGCGGCGATGGCTGTGATGGTGCTGGTCATGTTGTGCGGTGCGATGGACATATAGTGCATCTCGGCCAGCTCGGCGATGCGGCGAATCTCGATCGGGCCGCCGCTGCGCGGGATATCGGGCTCGAGCATGTCGCAGGCCCCGCTCTCAACGAGGTCACGATGCAGCTTGGCGCCGTAAAAGATCTCGCCGGTGCAGATGGGCGTCTCGGTCTGCATGCAGATCTTGCGCATCGCCTCGACGTTGCCCCACTCCCAACGGATCGGGTCCTCCAGCCAGAGCAAATCCAGATGCTCGACGTCCTTGCAGATGCGCAGCGCATCGGCCAGGTTAAAGGAGCCGTGCAGGTCCACCGAGAGATCTACATAGGGGCCGATGGCCTCGCGCACCTTTTCCAACACGGTGATGATGTGCTCATGCTCGCGGCGGCTGACGGAGCGGTCGTAAGCGTCCATCTTCCAAGGGTTGGCCACGTCGACGTCGAACTTGATGGCGGTAAAACCCTCGGCAGCGACCCGCTTGGCGGCCTCGACGTAGGCCGAGGGCTCATAGACCGGATCGAGCCGGCCAGTCTCGCGCACTTTATGCCAGCGCCGAGCGTAATCCTCGGCGGTCCAGAAGGCGCCGGCGTGGCAGTCGCAGTAGATGCGGATCTTGTCGCGCAGCTTGCCTCCCAGGAGCTGCCACATGGGCACGCCGAGCTTTTTGCCCATCAAGTCCCAGAGGGCTATCTCTACGCCCGCGCCGAGCCCGCCCATCGACCACAGGCCGCGATCGGGCTGGCTGTCGTAAAAAAGGCGGTTGATGTTCAGGGGGTCCTGGCCGATGAGGCGCCTTTTGAGCCCCTCGAACTGGCCGGCCGAGGCCCCGGCGGACCATTCGCCCAGGCCGGAGAGGCCCTCGTCGGTGTCGATCCTGAGCAGCACCCAATTGCGATTCTGCCGGCCAAGCGGTGGGGTGATGCGAATGTCGGTAATCTTCATGTTGAGCTCCCCAAAAGAATATGTCTTGTTTTGGTTCTGATCATCGTTGCCCTACGAGGATGTTTACAACGAGGCCGGGCGCCGAGGCGGATTAACCCGATTGTAGCTTGGTTCGGGGCTGTGCGCCAGAGCGCGAGGCCCATTGCTTTATCCTTTAATGCCCGACATGACCATACCTTGT
>JACIWY010001088.1 GCA_014360745.1 Chloroflexota bacterium | reverse complement strand
ATAATAGGTTTCCAAAAGTATCAGCCGAACTCCTTCCCTTTTCATATCCCTGATTAGCTCGGCTATATGTGCAGTGGAAGGTGGAATCCCTGGTTTTGGTTCAAGGGTGCCGAAATAATCAAGATCAAAGAACTGAGCGAAATAGGAGAAGCTACGATGATAGGAAACGAATTTCGTCCCCTTATAAGGTGATAGCTTCGCTCGCCATTGTTTCATCTTATCCCTCAAGCGGGAGATGAATCTATCAGCTCTTGCCTGGAAGTATGCGTGGTCACTCGCTGGAGACACTCTCAGCAATCCGGCAAGGATATTCTTGGCTATTATCTCGCCATTTTGGGGATTAAGCCAATAGTGGGGATTGCCGTAAACATGGATTTCACCTTCCTTCATACTTACCCTCCCCTTCGGCACCTCCAGCTTCTTTATTCCCACCGAACAATCAACATAGCCTGGCGAACCCCAAAAAATCTTGGTGTTCCTTGAGGCATCCACAAGGGCATCAACCCACA
>JACIWY010001087.1 GCA_014360745.1 Chloroflexota bacterium | reverse complement strand
AAAATGAAGCGGTGATTTGGGATAGAAGAAGGTAAGGATGAAAAGGAAAAGAGATAACCAATAGAGAGCAAAGCTGTAAAAGCGCCTCTTCTGATAGCCCTTCTTCCGCAACTCCTCAAGCGTCTCCTTGATGCTCGTATCAGCAGGCTTCAGCTTCAAAAAGAAGAGGGAAAAGATTATGCCAAAAAGGGAGAAGAGGTTGAGAAAACCAATTGCCAAAAGGATGAGGGGTTCCTTCCTCAACTGCGCGAATACGATTCTCCCAATGATATATCCGGAAAGGAGGGAGGATATTAGAAAGATGATCAATCCGAGCTGATAGCAATACCTATTGATTTGAAAAGCGTAGAAAATTCTTGCAGGCGTTCTCGGACTTATCCAGAGGTCGGAGGTGAAAAATTTGGCAGGAGCATTTATATTGACGATGGTAAACCTATCCTTAACCGGCAGGGTGCGAAGTAATTCCTCAACCGCACCCGAGGGCGGTATTCCGGGACCGGGGGATGGTG
>JACIWY010001086.1 GCA_014360745.1 Chloroflexota bacterium | reverse complement strand
GGATTCGGAAGAGGGAATCATCAGGGTATTGTTCCGGAATACTGAATCCGAGATGATGCTTCCCGCCTTGAAGAAAGGCGAGGAGAAGAAACTCAGCTTGGAGCTGCCGCAGGTCAATAAAGCTGGGCTTTATCCCATCAAAATATCATTGCAGGCGGGGAACATAAGCTCATCAAGCGAATGCCAGCTCGTTGTAGTAGAGGATTTACATAAGAAGGGAATTTCAATAGAACTTCCCAACGCTCGCCTTTTCTTCCCTTCCACTCCTCAGGGCTACGGAACAGCCCTTCTCCAATTGAAGCAGAACGAAAAATGGCAAGATGTTGCCCTCATCCCTTCCCTTTTCTCTTTGGAAACAGAAAGTGCCCAAGCAGAGGTTTTTACAAAAGATTACAGGAAGTCAAGAAGCGGCATCGTCTTTCGTGGAAGGATAAATTGCCAAGTTGACTGGGATTTTGAAGTAAGATATAGGGTGGATTTCTCCACTCAGCAGTTCGTTCTATCACTGA
>JACIWY010001085.1 GCA_014360745.1 Chloroflexota bacterium | reverse complement strand
TGTAGCCTCCATCTCTTGTCTGCTGAACGGAGAAGCCAGCATCCCAGTCAGTGTCTCCGAAAGTCCTTTCCCATAGCTTTTTCCCCTTTGCATTGGTCTTTATGAGATAGACATCCGCTTCTCCTTGCCCGAAGGATTCGGTGTAACCCACTATTATGTAGCCTCCATCTCTTGTCTGCTGAACGGATTTGCCCCAATCGTTCTTAGTGCCTCCGAAAGTCCTTTCCCATAGCTTTTTCCCCTTTGCATCGGTCTTTATGAGATAGACATCCGCTTCTCCTTGCCCGAAGGATTCGGTGTCACCCACTATTATGTAGCCTCCATCTCTTGTCTGCTGAACGGACCTGCCAGCATCCCAGTGAGTGCCTCCGAATGTCTTTTCAAAGGTGGATTCCGTGGGTGTAGAAGACACACTGGGACCTCTTCCCCCTCCGCGCCCCCCACAACCTTGGAGACCCAGAAGTGGGACAATAAAAAATAGTGAAGCAACCAACCTCTTTAAGAACGCAC
>JACIWY010001084.1 GCA_014360745.1 Chloroflexota bacterium | reverse complement strand
TTACAAGAAATGAGAAACCATAGCTATCTCCACTCTTGGGCTTTATCCCCAGTTCCTTCCAGGGAATGGCAATAAGATAAACTACCCTGTTCCCCTCTACCTTTATCCCACCCTTGAACTCTATAATCCCTTCCTTTAACTGCATTCCAAATGCTCTTCTGTAAACTGTGTCCTGCCCTTTTGCCTTGGCGATGTCTATCTGAACGAATGGCTCGTTCTGCTTGTGCCTATCTTGTGGAGCTATTGCGAACTGAATGCTATCCCCTTGCCATATCCCATCTGCTGGGTAATCGTTGGAGAAAATATCGTCAATTACCTTTGTATGGATGTATAGGTAATCTTTGTCCCAGACGAATTTCGCCTCAACCCAGAGGTCACTCGTCCCTTTCCAATCCCCACTTATCCGCTGATAGAAATCCCTCTTGTCAAGGATTATACCGGGTAAATCCTGCCACTGCGGGTTAGATGTCTCAAGGGGATTTCATTCAGCCTGGGGAATCGTGAAAAAGG
>JACIWY010001083.1 GCA_014360745.1 Chloroflexota bacterium | reverse complement strand
CAAGGCCATTCGGCTGCATCCGCTCGTGTGCACGGCCTTCAACGCCGACTTCGACGGCGACCAGATGGCGGTGCACGTGCCCCTGTCCATCGAGGCCCAGATCGAGTGCCGCGTGCTCATGATGAGCTCCAACAACATCCTGTCGCCGGCCAATGGCTCGCCCATTATCGTGCCCTCGCAGGATATCGTGCTTGGCCTCTATTTTCTGACTGTGGAGCGCCCCTTTGAGAAGGGCGAGGGGATGGTTTTTGCCGATCCTGGCGAAGTGATCTGCGCGTTGGATGCCGGCCATTTGGGGCTCCACTCCCGTATCAAGGTCCGCATCGACGGCAAGTTGGTGCCCACAACCCCGGGCCGCATCGTGGTGCGGGAGATCGTGCCCCCGCAGGTGCCTTTCGATGTCTACAACCGGGAACTGAGCAAGAAGGCCATTGGCCGTCTGGTGGGTGAAGCGTACCGCCTGGCAGGGACCAAGGCCACCGTACTCCTGTGCGACAAGCTCAAGGATTTG
>JACIWY010001082.1 GCA_014360745.1 Chloroflexota bacterium | reverse complement strand
AACAGTTGGAGGAACTGAAGGCCAAGATAGAAAAAGTGGCCGCCGACCTGGCACGAGAGAAGGATGCGCTGGCGACCATGACCTCTGCAGCCGAAATCCGCGATGCCGAGAGCAGGATCGAGGCGACGGAACGTGTGTTGACCATGTACCAATCCACCTATGCGACGCTCTATCAATCCGTGAGTAGCGCCCAGGCTCCGAACGTATTGAGCATCGTAGAATATGCCTATGAATCGGGCACGCCGATCCCGCAGCGAAAACCGTTGAAGCTGGCCATGGCGGGCCTGGCCGGCCTGGCGCTGTGCTTCGGCGCCGTCCTATTTATGGAATATCTTGACGATAGATTGGCCTGGGACGGTCAGGGGCACGGGCCGGTACTGGGGCTCCAAGTGTTGGGTGCTATTCCCCAGATGTCCAGACGCCACGATAGTTTAGAGATCCTGGAAAATCCGGATTCTAGGGCGGCTGACGAGATACGGGCCCTTCGAGCAAGGGTTCAGCTCTTGTTGAC
>JACIWY010001081.1 GCA_014360745.1 Chloroflexota bacterium | reverse complement strand
GTAGAAGCGCTTTTCCCACGACTTAGAATAGACCAAGCCTTGGGCTTCTATGCCAGGGTTCTTATAGCAGCCTCATTTATGGCAATAGCATTCTCAACATTGGGGGTGTAACGCAATGATATCAAGCAAACTCAAGCAATTATCGGTAGGATTAAAGGCAGGCAGAGTAACACTTAAATATCCATTTGAGCCCCACCCTTCTCCCCCGGGATTTAGGGGTAAAGTGACGATAAACGCCGAGCGATGCACGGGTTGCGGTGGCTGTGCCACCGTTTGCCCAGCCAGGCTAATAAAGGTAACGGATATATCACCGGAATGGAGGATAATAAGGCGACACCTTGAACGATGCATCCATTGCGGAAGATGTGCCGAGGCTTGTCAGGAAAGAGCAGTTGAGATGTCACAAGAATTCGAAGAGGCTACTCCCGATAAGCACGACCTTCTAATAGAGCAGAAGATCTATATGGGCACTTGTAAGAGGTGTGGACGTTGCTATACTCCATTCAGCGTTC
>JACIWY010001080.1 GCA_014360745.1 Chloroflexota bacterium | reverse complement strand
ATGAGGAAGTGTTGGTGGGCTGCGGGCTCGTAGCCTACGGCCCGGATGTCGGCGTCGTCGAAACCGAGGCCGATGTCATCGTGGCAGCGGATGTAGTTGAGCCAGGTGGCCCGTTCGAGTTTATGGGGCAGACTGGCGATGCCTTGCTTGAGCAAGCGTGCGTTCTTGGTGGCCACGGTGTCCCAAAGCAGGGCCATGAGCGTGGCGTTGTAGGCGATCTCGCACTCCTTGGCGTTGATGGCGTCTTCACCAAAGTACTTGGCAATCTCACTGGGGGCCACGATGGCCTCGGCGATAAAGAGCACCCCCGGCGCAGCGACCTGGCAGCAGTCCTTCATGAGCTGGAGGATCAGGTGGGCTTCCCGCTCGTTTTGGCAGCGCGTGCCGAGTTTTTTCCACAAAAAGGCCACGGCATCGAGTCGGAGGATATCTGCCCCGCGGTTGGCCCAGAAGAGAAGGATGTCCACCATCTCAATAAAGACCGATGGGTTATGGTAATTGAGGTCCCACTGG
>JACIWY010001079.1 GCA_014360745.1 Chloroflexota bacterium | reverse complement strand
GACCGATGGACAGAGTTATCATCCCTACGGAACGGGAACGAGGAGGTTCCCCGAGCAGGAACAATACAGGGATAAACCTGAGCTGAATATAGATGGCTTTTCTCCTACTTTCATTATGAGGATGCCGGAGGGATGGGCGCATACATTCCTTCAGACGGAAAGTCTCATCCGTTTGATAAATCCAACCTCCCGCCTTCGCCATCCGCCCCAGACCGAACGCTTCTATCATTACATAACCGAGCATGGGGTAGTACCGCCAGAATGCGATGTCCACGATGAGGAATCAGCTTGGCTTCTCAAGGCGAAGACGGTTCTTCGTTCATTCTGTTTCTGGCTTAACAAGGGGATAGATGTCATGCATTACTTTTGTGCCTATGACCAGAATCCCCTGGGTATGGGGCTCCTCCCTCCAAGGCTTTTTGCCCTTCCTTCCGATGCCAAGTTTGAGAAGGTGGCAACTCTCCCGCTAAAGGCATTGAGGAATCTCCTTTCAGTTTTTCAAGGAAGCGTTCC
>JACIWY010000108.1 GCA_014360745.1 Chloroflexota bacterium | reverse complement strand
GCCTCTTCGCTACTTGGCGAGAAGACCACCAAACTCGGAGACGTTCCTATAGAGGGAATTTACATCCACGATGCCACTCCTCGCCGGCCGGCTCCGCCTGGGGCCAAGGGCGACGCTTGTACATCCAAGAGTCTTGTTGTTATTATGAAGCAGGACACTTTTAATCTGGTGGATCTAGTAGGCTGCGCGTCTTTCTGGGCGCCGATACGCCATTGGTCGCCTACGCCTCGCCTAGCGAACAGGGCGCCAGCTTGATTCTGCGGTTGGCCGAAAGCACGCTTCTAGAGGTGGTGACTCGCGAACAAGTGATTGTCGAGGTGCAGCGCTTGCGCGTGCTGCCTGATCCATCGCCGGCGGATCTGGTGCCCCATGCGAGGTTGGCCCATGAGGAAAGCCTGCCTATGCTGGTGGTCGCGGCCCTGGCGGGTTGTCCATGGCTTGTCACGTTTAACGTGCGCCGCTTTGCGCCCGGGCATTTATCTGTGACCGTGCTCCATCCGACGGAGTTCCTGCTGTGCGTGCGCGACCAATTGGCGCGCTTGGGACGTGCGCGCAAGGTTTGATCCAACGTCTGCTCCTGCCGTAAGAAGTTGTCGGGCTTGTGTGCCATCGTATCCGGCCGGCAGGGCAGATAAAAGGGGGGGCTAGGTATGCTGGGTCTTATGAGACGAGAAGGAAGAATGGACGAGCAGATCGCGGGGCTCATCCGCATATTGCAACACAACAATATCTCGGCGTTTTACGTCAGAGATAGCGATGAGGCGCTACGCACGGTGCTGGCCGTGATCCCGGAGGGCGCCGTCGTCGGATATGGCGATTCGTTGACCTTGCAGCAGATCGGCCTCGTCGAGGCCCTGGAAAACGGCCCCTATACCTTCCTCAACCCCTGGAAAGAGGGCAACAGCATAGAGGACAATATCCGCCTTAAACGCCAATCTTTGACCGCCGATGTGTTCGTTACCGGCAGCAACGCCATCACCCTCGACGGCAAGATCGTCAACGTCGATGGTCATGGCAATCGCGTGGCGGCCATGCTCTTTGGCCCGGAGAAGGTCATCATCGTCGTGGGGATCAACAAAGTGGTCGAGAACCTGGAGGCGGCATTAGCTCGCATCCGCGAGGTGGCTGCGCCGCGCAACGTACAGCGTCACGCCCACTTTGCCCCCGCGCCGCCTTGCGGCGCAACCGGCGTGTGTAGCGATTGCTCCTCGCCATGGCGTATCTGCAACAAGCTGGTGATCATCGAACGAGAGTTTAACAATGATCGCTACAGACCGCGCATAACCGTAGTGATCGTGGGCAAAGAATTGGGGCTGTAGTAAAGGGGGGATCGTGGATTGGCAGGTAATTCGGGATGATTTTCCTGCGTCAACCCATCATGTTTATCTCAACACCGCCGGGATCGGAATCACGCCGCTACCCGTAACGGTCGAGATGCAGCGTCTTTTGGGCGCCTGGAGTGCCCATGGGGCCACCACGCCCGTCTTTCGCGACGAACTAGGCGAATTGGAACGCCGCGCCAGAGAGCGCGCGGCCGAGCTTTTTCGGGCGAGCCCCCATGAGCTGGCCTTTACCGGGCGGGTGGCCGAATCGTTGCATATCGTGGTAGACGGTCTGAGCTGGCACTCGGGCGACGAGGTCATCACCAGCGATGAGGAGGTGATCTATGCGCCCCTTTACCGCTTGGCCCAAGAACACGGCGTGGTCGTCAAGCGCATGACGCTGCCGCACGATCGTGAGGAGCTGCTGAAACGGTTCCAAAGCTTGCTTTCCTCGCGCACGCGCTTTGTCTGGCTCTCCGACACCACCAACAAGACGGGTATCCACCTGCCTACGAAGGAGATCTGCGCGTTAGCCCATGAGCGGGGTGCCCTGGTCATGTTCGACGGCGCCCAGACGGCGGGCCAATTCCCGCTCGATCTTCACGCTATGGGTTGCGATGCGTACGCGATCACCGGTTACAAATGGTTGCTGGGGCCCTATGGTTGCGGGTTATGCTATATCCGCCAGGAGGCGCTCGCCGAGCTGCGCCCCCATCGCCTGGGCCGTGGGGAACTGGATCATGAGCGTTGCGCTTATACGCCCGATCCGACCGCCCGCGCTTTTGAATTCAGCGTGCGCAATCTCGTTTTACGCTGTGGGTTCGGCAGCGCGCTCGCTTATTTGGCGGCTATGGGCATCGAGGCGATCTGGCAACGGACGATGGCGCTGCGCGATTATCTATGGGGCGAATTGGACGCCTTGTCCGGCGTGCGCATTGCCAGCCCCCGCGATCCCGCGTTGAACAGCGCCATCACCTGCGCGATCGTGGAAGGGATCGAGCCTCGCGCCGTGGTAGAGGCCGCCTGGCGCGCCAACGTCGTCATTGTGCCCACCGAGGTGCCCGCAGGTCGCGACAACCTGCGCGGCGTGCGCATCTCACCGGCCTTTTACAACACGACGGAGGATCTCGATCGCGTTCTCGATGTGATCCGGAGCTTGCTTGCTGCAAGGTAGGTATAAAGCATCTCGCGCCTGTCGCTTGGGGGAGGATGTCCGATATGATCGAAGCACAGACCGTTTTCAGCGCAGATTTGCTTATAGACGGTAGCGGCCGCGCCCCTGTGCGCGACCCCTATCTCGTGGTCGCCGAGGGGCGCATTCTAGAGGTCGGGGCGGGCCGGCCGCCCGATGCCCTCCGCGAGCGCGCCAAGTTCTTCGCCATGCCCGGCGCAACGATCATCCCCGGC
This sequence comes from Chloroflexota bacterium, assembly GCA_014360745.1. GTDB lineage: Bacteria > Chloroflexota > Anaerolineae > UBA1429 > UBA1429 > JACIWY01. Next base: position 6,999 of record JACIWY010000108.1, on the reverse strand, counting down.
CTGGTCGACGCCCATGTGCACCTGGCACTAGCCATGCATTTGCCCGACTGGGCAGCTATCGATGCCGACCCGGCGCGTTTGGCCTTCTTGGCCGCTCGACATGCGCAAGAGGCACTCAGAGCTGGGATCACGACCGTGGCCGATTGCGGCGCACGCCACGGGGTGACCATCGCCTTGCGCGAGGCCATTGCTCAAGGGTGGGTGGAAGGCCCTCGCGTCTGGGCCTGCGGCGAATGGCTGACGGTGACCAACGGTCATGGTTACTTTTGGACAAGGCGGGGTTTCGACAGCGCCGAGGAGCTGCGCAAAGGGGTGCGCGAGATGGTTTGGCAGGGGGCCGACTTTATCAAGATTATGGCCTCCGGCGGGACGACCCAAGGGGCCAAGACCAATCGCCGCCGAGCGCAATACTCGGCCGAGGAGTTGCGGGTGGCCGTGGAGGATGCACATCGCTTGAACAAGCGCGTTATTTGTCATGTGAACGCGACGGAGGCGATGCGACACTGTCTCAAGGCCGGCGTCGATGTGGTGGAACACTGCAACTGGCTGGGCGCTCAGGAAGGCACTATCGAATATGACCACGATCTGGCCCGCGAAGGGGGACGTCGAGGACTTTGCGCCGGAATCAACATCGAACAGGTGTTCAAGCCGTTGAGCCAAAACGATGGCTATGCCCAAGATTGGGGCGACCTGACCCGCTGGGACCTGATGCGCCGTATGCAAGATGTCGGCGTGAACATATTTGTAGACACCGACGCAGCGGGGAAGGATTATGACGCACTGCCCCGCATGATGGCGCGCATGGTGGAAGAAGGCAAGGCCGAGGCGGCAGAGACGTTGGCAATGGCAACGCTCGTCCCTGCGCGCGCCTTGGGGCTCAGCGACGAGATAGGCTCGTTAGAGAAGGGCAAACAGGCGGACATGGTCTTTTTGCCGGCCAATCCTTTGATAGACATAACCGCTTTGACCAGGCCATTGGCCGTGGTCAAGGGAGGCTGCATCATGGTGGGAAAGCACGCTTTCCCCGATGCCAATCGCCCATAAATACGCTCAATCGACTCTGGTCATAAAGCGTCGCCCATCGCGCTTGCAGAGCTCCCGGATTGCCCAACGTCCCATCGCGGCCACGTTCGGCAGCCCCAGCCCCCCGGCCCATTGGCCAACCATGTAAAAGTTGGATAGCCCCGGCAGGGTCTTGCTCAGCCCTTTGCCCGAAAGGGCATCCAACAATTTCTGTTCAGGCATTGGCCACGCCTGATAGCCCAGATAACTACCAACGAAACGCTCGGTGGTCAGCGGGGTAGCCACATCTATGACTTCCACCTGCTCTCGGAACCCCGGGAAGCGCCGATCGAGGCAGGCGATCACCGCCTCGGCCGCACGCTCCTTTTCTGCGCGGTATTCCTCCTTTGAGAGCGCCTTCCAATACTCGTAAGAGGTCGAACAGAGCACTTGTACAGTCGTCTTGCCAGGCGGAGCCGTCTCAGGCGCAAAGGCGAAAAACTCCACATCCAGCCGATCGCGGCGCTTTCCGGCGATCTCTATCGGCTCGGGCAACCACAGCACCAGCGCGTGCGGCTCGGTGCGCATATCTCGCGCCACGCCCAATGAGATGTGCAGTGCCATATCCTGCTCTTGGGGCGGGTCGGTATAGTAAGCGCGGATGCGGTCGGTGACGTACCGGCCGTCCAGCATATCGAAGATGGTCGTGCGCCCGTCGGCATTGGAAATGACCACATCCGCGCGATGTTCCGTTCCGTTGCTCAGGCGCGCACACGGCTCGATCATTTTCCACCAATACCTTTTCCACCTTGGCCCGGTAACGGATCTCGCCCCCCAGGTCGAGATAGCGACGTTCTATGGGGCGGGCAAAGGCAGCCGAGCCACCCGCCGGCCAGCCAAAATCGCGCGTGGCGCAGCCGGCGAGAAAGAGGTACAGACGCCACCGGGCAAAGCGTGCATCTCGAAAATGCAAGAGGTATATCCGTTCATCTGGGCGTAACACCCTGCCGCCAACCCGCCGATGCCGGCGCCGATGATAAGAATTGATTTTTCTCTCATTCTTTCCCCCAAGAGGGCACGACCATGGCGCACGTTCAAAAATGTTTGTCGCGGCGGGCGCCTATGTCAAGAGAACGCCATCAGGGCCAAGAATCGCCCTGATGGCAGTATGTCGAGCGATGGGCGATGCCCAAAGATGGGGGATTACGCCTCGTCATAGCCCTTTAACGGGCGATACCAGATATTACGATAGCGCACCTTGTCACCGCCGTGATCCTGCAACATGAGCGGGCCCGTGGGCGGATGGGGCTCGCTGTAGGAGGCCAGCCGCCGATGGCCTGTGGGCCCCATGATCGCCTGGTGGTGGTGCACCAGCACGCCGTTATGCACCACGGTCACATAGGCGGGGCTGATCAGCTTATCGCCTTCAAAGCGCGGAGCCACGAAAAAGATGTCATAAGTCTGCCATTCCCCCGGTTTACGGCAGGCGTTGACCAGCGGAGGGTACTGACCATAAATAGCCGCCGTCATGCCATCGGCATAAGTAGGATTGTTGTACCCGTCGAGCACTTGGATCTCGTAGCGACCCATCAAGAACACGCCGCTGTTGCCTCGCCCCTGGCTGCTGCCCTTGATCTCCGCCGGAGCGGCCCATTCCAGGTGCAGTTGGCAATCGCCGAAATGCTCGATCGTTTCGATATTGCCCGTGCCGTTGACCTCCATGTAGCCATCTTGCACCAACCAGCGGGCTTTGCCATCGCGGCCCTTCCAACGGGAAAGATCACGACCGTCAAAGAGGATCACCGCGTCGGAGGGCGGCAGGCCGGGTTTTTCTTGTGTGCTGGGCGTGCCAGGGGTCACGATGCGCGGTTGGGGGCGCCGGCCGTCGTGGACGCGCCATGGTGAATTGGGCAAAAAGGGGGTATCGTCATAACCGAGAGGGGCGGTCTTTTCCGAAGCCATAGAAGCTCTCCTTTGCTGATTATTAGAGGTGAATTTCTCGAACTGCGCTCTATGCCGAAAGGCACACCCCATATTCTAACCCGGTCGCCGCCCTGTGCACAAGCCAACTTAAGGGTGAGCCCGAGCGTATGATTGGAACGCGAGCGTCCTCGCTCGCTTGAGCCTATCATTGCAAAGGCCACGATACGATTATATCATACACGCCTTGCGCTCGGCCGCGATCTGCCAAAAGCCGAGCGTCGGGATTTCCGGAATCCAACATCATCGAGAGGGGTGCCGATGCGCATCATATCCGGATCGGTTCGTCATCTGGCGGTGCCCATCGCTCAGCCGGTCAAGACCGCCTTTGGCGCCATGCACGATCGTCATGCCGTTCTCTTGTTGTTAGAGGATGAGGCTGGCCATATCGGCGTGGGGGAAAGTTGGGTCAATTTCCCTTTATGGGCACCTTGGGAGCGGGTGGCGGCATTAGAGCGGGGGCTCATGCCCTGGCTCATCGGGCGAGAGGTGCCCGATGTGGCGGCGATCGCTCAGGCGGCCTATCGCGCTTTTCTTGGCCCAGCACAGCAATCGGGCACTGTGGGGCCGCTGCTGAGTGCGTTGTGCGCCGTGGAATTGGCCCTTTGGGACTTGTGGGCCCAAGCGCAAGATTTGCCCCTGGCGTACGCCCTTTGGGACAAGCCCAAGCAGCGTGTGCGCGTCTATGCCAGTGGGATCAATCACCCCATCCCTTGGGAGCTCATCGATGAGCATTTGGCCCGTGGGGTCGAGCTGTTCAAGCTCAAGATGGGCTTCGGCGACGAGATCGATCGGCGCAATTTAGAGGAACTGGCCGATCATTTGGCCGGGCAGGGGCGGATCGCCATCGACGTGAACCGTGGTTGGACGTTGGCTCAAGCCCATGACTGGCTGGAGATCTTGGCCGCTTATGGGGTGCAATGGTTGGAGGAACCCTTGCGCATCGAGGAAGAGGAAAGATTGCCCGAATTGCGCGCCCGCAACCTGCTGCCCCTGGCCGGCGGGGAAAACATCATGTTGCCACCTGGCGAAGGGCCAGATCGTTTGATCCATAGCCCGTTCGATGTGCTGCAACCGGATTTGACCAAATATGCCTCGCCAAGTTCCGTCCGCCGCGCTGTGGAGCCCGCCCAGGCCGCCGACAAGCGTCTCATCCTTCACTTTCTCGGCTCGGCGCCGGGTGGCGCGGCGTCGCTTCATTTCAGCGCCGGGTTGTCGGAAGGGCTACTCGAATGGGATGTGAATCGCAACCCCTTGCGCACCGACCTGTACCTCGAACCGTTCGAGATCGTTGAGGGCTGTATTACTCTGCCGGAGCGGCCCGGCTTGGGATGGGCGTTGAGGGAGGAAGTGAGGCGAGGGTGAGCGGGGCCGGTAATGCGCACCCATCGCTAGGCGCTGCTCCCCAATTGTTTGAGGATGGTCAATAACTGCTCGACGGTGCCCCTGGTTATGGGATGGTGCGGCAGGAAGGGGCAGACATGTTCCATGCGGGTCGAGATGTCGAAGGTGCCGATGCGTCGAGCGCGCTCGATAATTTCCTGTTTGTCATATCCGAGAAGCGGGCGCAGGATGGGTTTGGGCATGCCGTAGGAAATGACTTCCAAGTTGGCGAGGGTCTGGCTGGCCACTTGGCCTAGGTTGTCCCCCATAATGACGGCATGGGCGCCTAGCTCGGCGGCGAGTTCGCAGGCTTTGGCCACCAAGGCCCGTTTGCAAAAAATGCAACTCCAGCGCTCATAACCCAGATCGGCCAGGCGTTGCAGCGTGGGGGCCACGGTTTCACGGTGGCTCAACACCACCGGGCGCAGGTCCCAGCCATAGGAATAGCGTCGCAGCACCTCGATGTTGTCCAGGGCTTTTTGGGTCTCGGCTTCGTTCGATGAAAAGTGAAGCGGGATGATGGCACACCCACGGCGCATCATGAGCCAAGCGGCCACCGGAGAATCGATGCCGCCGGAGATGAGGGCCACGGCGCGCCCTTCGACCCCCAGGGGCAGGCCGCCGGGGGCAGGGATCACCTGGCCGTAGACCATGATACGCTCTTGGCGCACTTCGACGCCGATGGTCACGTCGGCCCGGTCGGAGAGATCGACATCGCCATCTAGCTCGCGAACGATAGCCTCACCGGCCAAGCGATCGATCTCGGGGGAGATGAGCGGGAAGCTCTTGTCGGCGCGTCGGGAGCGCACGCGAAAAGAGATGCCCGGCCGCACGCCGGCCTCGCGGGCCTGGCGGACGCATTCGCTCACAAGAGCGTCGATCTCGGCAGCAGGGTCGGCCCCACGGAGGATCTCGCTCACCGGGCTGAGGGATACCAGCCCGAAAACACGGGCGAGGGGTTCGAGGGCGGCCTGTGTGTCACGGGTGCGCACATAAAGGCGTTGCCCCTCGGCAAAAACCTCTCCCTCCAATCCGTTAGCGCGAAGACAAGCGCGCAGATTGCGGCGCAGCCGCCGCAAAAAGTAGGTGCGATTGGCGCCCTTAAGGGCGAGCTCTCCATAGCGCAACAGGATCAAGGCCATGCCGAGTTGCCTCCTAAGGGGATTATAGGTTGGTGTGGGGCGAGGATCAAACTGGGGGTTGGAGGCAGGCCCTTCGCAGGTTGGCCGAGAGCTGCGGGGAGCATAAGGTGGAGATGGGATATAGCCACGGCCGAAGACGATCCGCGAAAGGTGAGTTGTAAGTACATCGAAATTGAATATCATCTTGGGGCGCCAGGCCTTCCTAAACCCATTTTAGATCAGGCTGTCGGAGAATGTTTATGAGGCGATATCTTGATCCGTTACAGGTCGCGATGGCTGTGTGTGTCGTGCTCTTGGTCGCCTGGGGTCATCCGCTCCCCGTGATGTCGATGCCGGCCCTCTCGGCCGAGGATTTCAGCCCTATGGCCGAGGAGACGCTCGCTGCGCGCCCCAAGCCCTCTTCCACCCTGGCCTTTGCCAATGAGGAAGAGGGGGTGATGGAAGAACATCGCCTCCCTCTCGGCAAGCTGACCAACGAAAAGCCCCTCATCCTCAAAGGGCTCAATCCGTCAGCATCGCTGTACCTGACCTTGGACGAAGAGGAGAGGATTGTTCAAGGGCAATTGGAAATCGTCTTCTCTCACTCGGAGACTTTATTGCCTCACTCCTCTCTCACCGCCAAAGTGAATGGTGTGCCTATCGGCAGCGTACAGTTGGGCCCTGAGAATCGAGATCGGGCCCAGTGGCTGCTCTCTGTTCCCGCCGCTGCCCTAGAAGGTAACGGCGTAGAGCTCTCCTTTTCCGGATTTCTATGGACCAACGATGATCCATGTCTTATCATCGATGATGAATCGAGCTGGGTGACGATTTGGCCGGAGTCAGCTTTGACTGCCCAGAGTTGGTTGGCATATTTTCAGCCTAATCTTGGCCGTTTCCCTTATCCCTTTCTCCGTGTTCGTGCGTTTGAAAAACCGACGACGCTCTTGGTCCTGCCTGATGAAGCCGATGGGAAAGCGTGGGTGGTGGCTCTGCGCCTCGCCGCCCATCTGAGCAAGGTGGCCGCCTGGCGCGAGCTCAATCTGCTGCCCATGCGGGAGGGCGAGCTTACGCCAGAGCTGGCCAGGTCTTATGATATTATTTTCGTCGGCCTGGCCGACCAGTTGGATGCGCTGCACGAGTATGCGGCCCAAGGACCCCTTCGATGGGCGGGCGAGGGCCGATTTCTCTCCCCCGATGGTCTGTCTATCGAGGAGGACATGGGTATCCTGATCGAGATGACTTCCCCCTGGAACCCGACCCGCGGCATCCTCTATGTCACCGGTCTTGGGCAAGTGGCTTTGGAACGTGCCGCTCAGGCGCTGCTCCAAGCGTCCTTCACCAGCCAGGCGCGCGGTGTCTATGCCCTTATCCGTGGGGTACCGGAGGGACCCCGCCAAGAGATGGCGAGCTGGGGTAATATTACCTTCAAGGAATTAGGCTATCATGATTTTGTATTGCAAGGAGTCGGTACCCAGACACGGGATTTGGTCTTGGATCTCCCTGGTCGTCTTCG
>JACIWY010001078.1 GCA_014360745.1 Chloroflexota bacterium | reverse complement strand
CCCCGCTGTTGCATCTGGCAAGGCAGTTGAGGCGCCGAGTGCGAAAGGTAAAAGTGATGCAAGCAAGAAGCGCAGGAAAAAGTCTTGAGGTTAGGGCCAAGAGTGTAGACCTGGCTATCAAACAGGGATTGGCCGAGCTGGGCGTCGGCCGTGATGAGGCAGAGATCGTTGTGCTGCGCGAGGGAAGCCGCGGCGTGCTGGGGATCGGCGCGGAGGATGCCGTAGTGCGCATTACTGTCAAAAGCCCGTCTATGCCAGCTTCCGCTCTGACCGTTGAATCGCAGCCGCCTGCCCCCGCAAAAGAGGTGGAGCAGCCATCGCCCAAGGCCGTCATGCCCAGCGGGGAGGAAGAGGAAGAGGGCGAGCCGGCGGTGCTTGGCGCGGAGGAGCGCGTTCAGGTGCGCGAGATCGCTCGTAAGGCGTTGCAAGGGCTGTTGGATCATATGGGTATCTTGGCCCGTGTCGAGACAGCCGAACAGGGATGGCAGAGCGCAAACGCCCCAGAAGACGCCA
>JACIWY010001077.1 GCA_014360745.1 Chloroflexota bacterium | reverse complement strand
GAGGAACAGTAGCCACTGGTAGGGTTGAGAGAGGAAGGATAAGACCTGGCGACGAAGTTGAGATAGTGGGTCTGCGGGATAGACCGATAAGGACTGTAGCTACCAGCTTGGAGATGTTCCGAAAGGTTTTGGATGAGGCTGTAGCAGGCGATAATGTTGGTGTTCTGTTGAGAGGAGTGGAAAAGGACGATGTTGAGCGTGGAATGGTTATCGCGGCTCCTGGAACGATAAAACCTCATACCAAGTTCGCAGCTGAGGTATATGTCCTGACGAAGGAAGAGGGAGGACGGCATAAACCATTCTTCAGTGGTTACAAGCCACAGTTTTACTTCCGCACCACAGATGTAACTGGAACGATTACCCTTCCCGAGGGAGTGGAGATGGTTATGCCTGGTGATAATGTGAATATGAAAGTGGAGCTTCAGAAGCCTGTAGCTTTGGAGCCAGGTCTCCGCTTCGCGATTAGGGAAGGCGGAAAGACAATAGGAGCCGGAGTAGTCACAGAGGTGTTTGA
>JACIWY010001076.1 GCA_014360745.1 Chloroflexota bacterium | reverse complement strand
CAGGCTTGCTAACCCGGGTTTGGAAGAAGCAGAGAGCGCGATGAGGCAAAAGGTGGCGTTATCCATACCGTTTATTATCTGGACCTCTTTTGCCTTTTTCCTCATCGCTATTGCGTAGACATCTATGCCTCTCACCACTTCGTATTTTCGGTTAGCGAACCTGAGGGGGAATTGCTCATCCCAATCTCCGTCTTCATAAATCAGTCGTGCACGCAACCTTTCTACCTGTTTGATTTTGCTCATCTCACCTCCCCCGAAACTTGGCTCCTCCCATTTAGGCAGGTCGGCAAATAGAAGTAGATATAGCTCTTTGCAATCTTTCTTTAAATGGAGGGGAATTCTTATCTTCCCTCTCTGACGGAGTATTGGATAGTTCCCTTTAGGAAGGTAAAAGCTGACTCCATTTATCTCGATCAAATCCCCCTGGAACCAACCTGTGAATGAAAGGCGTTCATGTAGTTCCTCTATGTTTCCCTCCCCCTTAGGCAAGGGGAGGGGGAAAAGGGTGGGAGAC
>JACIWY010001075.1 GCA_014360745.1 Chloroflexota bacterium | reverse complement strand
ACATTTTATGGAAAGGCTTTATAATAAAGCAAAGGGGCGCCCCGTTGAGCTACGAAGCACCCGTTTGGCTTAACCATATCACAGATTACAGTCATTGTCAACCGTGGCACAGATTACCATTAAATGGTGGTTGTTAAATTTTTTTTTTAGCCTGTTCGAGCAGCGACCAGCGCATCAAGGATGTCGTCTTTGCCGACCCCGGACCGGCGGTGGGAGGCCAGAGCACCTTGGACGACCTCGTCTGTGGCAGCGTAGCATTGCGGGACCTCACCTCTTCTTTGCGGGCAAGGAATCTGTCCACCTCGCGCATCTTGCGGGCGATGCCCCAAGTCTGGATGCTAAGTTGCTTCCCCATGATGTGTTTATTGATCTCGTTGGCCTCGGTGTAGCAAGCGGCATAGAGGGCGGGACGGCACGGCACCGGGAAGATGCTGGCGGCGCGCTTTGGGCCGAGCAGGCGGCGTGCCTCTTGGTCGCAGGTCCTTGCGCGGGGGCCGTACTCGGGCAGGCCGATGG
>JACIWY010001074.1 GCA_014360745.1 Chloroflexota bacterium | reverse complement strand
CATTGGGGCGGAGCAACACCACCACCTGGAGAGGAAAACCTGCCAGTGATAAATATATCCTGGTATGATGCTATGCGTTATGCTATCTGGGCGGGAAAACGCCTCCCCACGGAAGCGGAATGGGAAAAGGCAAGCAGGGGAACCGATGGAAGGATCTTCCCTTGGGGCAACACGGACGACCCGAAAAGAAGAAATCTATCAACGGACAAGCTCCAACCAGTAGATGCTTATCCCGATGGCGCTTCACCATATGGTTGCCTGAACATGGCTGGCAATGCATGGGAATGGACAGCAGATTGGTTTGATGCCTACCCATCATCAATGGAAAAATCACTCCATTTCGGGCAGAAATACAAGGTCATAAGAGGCGGGGGAGCTATTGAATTCTACTCGGTTCCCAACACTGGTCGCTGTTCCCAGCGGGCAAGGCTTGTTCCCTATGGATACTATGAGGGGCTCGGGTTCAGGTGCGTCAAGGATGTCAATCCCAAGGAAGCCCCCTATGACCCTGTCAAA
>JACIWY010001073.1 GCA_014360745.1 Chloroflexota bacterium | reverse complement strand
TCCTTGGGAAGCATCGTGAAAATGGAGAAGGAGTGAATAGAGATGGTTAAAAAATGGTTCCAGGAATTTATGCCCGAAGAGTTGATGGAAGGGCTGGAAGATGGCTTAGGCTGGAGGTTGCTGGGCGAAGCAGGAGAGGCGGTTGAATGGAAGATTCTCGCAGAAAAAAGAACGGGAGAGGGATGGGAAATCCTCGTTGAAGGAGAGGGAGGATATTCCGATTTGCAAGGAGCTATGGTAGTTGAATTCGTAGAGAATCAAAGGGCGGTTGTTTTGAGTGTTAATTTGAAAAACAAGGGGAAGAAACCCTGCCCTCCTCTTTATGGCATTCATCCATTATCGCTTTTCTGGTCTCAGCCCAAAAGACCAATTTTCCTCCGATATTCAGGTGGTGGCTTGACCGATGGTTTCTATCCGCCGATTGCCTATCAGGAGTTCACCTCTGAATTGCTCAGTTATGCCAGCGAACCGTTGACCATTGAGGCAGGTCCCGATGGTCGCTCTTCCAACAGATAC
>JACIWY010001072.1 GCA_014360745.1 Chloroflexota bacterium | reverse complement strand
CATAGCCCAGGAACGATTGCAACTCCTCTTTTGACTTTGAGAGCGAGGTCCTTTTTATCGGTTTTGCTCCTGTATGTTCGGAGATTTTGTTTATATCCTTGTTTGAAAGTCGTCTGAGAACCATAACGCCGGCATCGGTCAGCATCTCCTCTGCTAATCTATCAACTCCCTTGGAGACTGCCACGAACTTCACTCCAAGGGAAATTATCCTCTCTATCCCTTGCTTGAATTCCTGTCGTAGCCTCTGGTATTCCCTGAACCCGCTTTCTGTGGCAAGGGCATCATCTTCAATCTCCTCCGGCTCAAGGGCATCATCAACAACCAAGACAGGTGTTTTCTCCACTTTGCGTGGCATCTGGCGGTTCATCCTCTCCTTTTCTATTATTAAGCCGAGGAAAACCTCGTTATTTGCTCCTTTCTTTGCCACGACCATATCCTTCAACTTAAACGAGGGGTCAAGAAGTTTTTCTTTTCCCATAATCCTGCCCGCATCCACTGTTATCCTCGCTATATCCT
>JACIWY010001071.1 GCA_014360745.1 Chloroflexota bacterium | reverse complement strand
TTTGCCAAATCAAAGCGAGGAAGCCTGACGCTTCCCGCTACCATCTCCTCTTTCTTGTGGAAGAAATACTGGTCATGGGCACTGCCAGCGCTACAGTAGGTGACTATCAAGCCAGGTTGACCCTGCCTTCCTGCCCTTCCGCTTCGCTGTGCATAGTTAGCAGGAGTTGGGGGAACATTGCGGAGGTGGACGATATCCAGGTCAGCTATATCTATTCCCAGCTCCATAGTGGGGGAACAGACGATGTAGGGCAATCTGCGTCCTCCCTTTTTCTGGTCCTCGGATGTCCAGCGGAACCTACGCTCTCTTTCCTCCCTCTCGCCAGGTCCCACAACTTGAGCGGTATGCTCCCTGCTCTCCAAGTCCACCAGGTGGGCGCTTGAGTTGCTATAGAAGCTCTTGAAGAACTCGTTAGTCATCCTTTCAGGCATTTTGAACGCCTTGTCTGGTCCCCTGCGATAATAAAGAGGATTGAGCGGAGGGGGCGTTCCATCGCCGAGCCTCCATATGATGACGG
>JACIWY010001070.1 GCA_014360745.1 Chloroflexota bacterium | reverse complement strand
TCCCCGTGCTTCCTCCGATTTGCATCGCCCTTGCCCCAGCGTGTTGAAAGAGGCAATTCCTCACGATGATTTGCGAGCTTCCTCCCTTAGCCTGAATGCCGAACCCTTTATCATCCTCATAGCGTAGCACACAATTGTAGATAATTCCCTTATGACAGCCCACCATATCTATCCCCTGTCCCTCGTCTCCCCATCGCTCAATGACACACCTCTCAATCCTGAAATCATCAACTCCCGAGAGCTTTATTCCATCCCTGTTTCCCTTCGGTCCGATATCTCTAACCTTGAGGTTTTTCAGGACGATGTGATGGGCGGGTCTATCATAAACGCCGCCATCATCTATATTCAAACCATTGCCCGTTGCTTTCTCCAAAATCAAATCTCTCAATTCAAGGTATTCCGACTTGCTGAAGTGGAGGCATTCGCCTCCGCCCCTTATAATGGGTGGATTAGAAGGGTCCTCACCACCTATTACGATTGGCTTTCCAGCCTTTCCCCGCACATTCTCAAAATATAAA
>JACIWY010001069.1 GCA_014360745.1 Chloroflexota bacterium | reverse complement strand
TTCCCTCGCCTCTGGCTCAAGGAGATAGCCCGAGAATATGGCGGTCGTATCCTTCTTGATGCCAAATCGGAGATGGCGTGTAGGGGAGAGGGAGAGGTTGGGGTCTTTAACCCTTATCCTCGCCTCTTCATCCTGAATGTTGAGACTGCGAGTGAAGGAGAGGTAGAGGACTTTGTCGCTTATATCCTGTGTAGTTGGTGAAGTTTGCCCTGTTGAGGAAGGAAATGAGATTTTGAATTTCCTTGCCCAACCTCCTGAAGTGAGGTAAATCTTGACACGCATATTTTGACCCGCTGAAGGTTTCCAATCAGTTAGCCCAGTCTCATCCATCAAATAGATGGCTGGAGGATTGTTTGAAGGTCCACCTTCAATGTATTTATCGGGTGGATAGCTTGGGAGATAGGGAGCGGTGAAAACGGGAGAGAGTGCGAATGCAGGAGCGTCATAAGTGAGGTCGGAGTATTTGAATAGTTGGCGTGTAGCAGTCCAGAAGTAGAATTTGGGGAGACCGATTTGGA
>JACIWY010000107.1:3782-9798 GCA_014360745.1 Chloroflexota bacterium | reverse complement strand
GGCAAAGGGTGGGAGGTGGGGCAAATAGGCTATCAACTGGGCAACGTCGGCGGGCCCCTCTTCAGAGGAGCCCTCTTCATCCGGCATATCGGTAGTGCGCTGGCGTGCCTCGAAGCGCTGTAACAAGTTTTCGACGATGATCAGGCGGCGGTTGGTGAGAAAGGGTGCCGTGCTGCAGGCGCGGAGGATCTCTTCGATAGTGGCCGTGCGCCCATCCAGCGTGATGATATTCAGGTCACCCAGGCCGTCTTGGGCGATCTGGCCCTTGAGCCGCGAGACCTCCTCGGCGCGCAAGAACTCTTGGTCGCCGTGCAAAATGTAGAACATGCCTCGCGAATCGCTCACAGCACCTCCTGGCGGACGATCGGTACATAGTGGACCACCACTCCACCTCTTACTTCGCGACGTACCTCGCCGATGCCTAGTACGTCGGCAAGGTCGGTCGTTGTGGTTAGATAGCGCTGAACCAACGTGCCCAAGGGCTGGGCCACGGCCAGGGCGCCGAGGATGGCCAAAAAAGAGCGATTCAGCCGGGCCGTGCGCGAACTACTTCTGAGCGAAGAAGCGGTGTAGGCTGCCATCCCACTCAACAAGACGCTCACGGCCAAGTTCGTGCCGCAGCGCGGGTGGATGGCGAGCCGCGATTGTCCCGCCTTGAGCCGCGCCAAGCCCTCCTGAGCGGCCCAACGGACAAGCTCCGTTTCCACATCTCCATAAAGGTAAAACCCGTTCCAGTCGCTGCGCCCCACCAGGTGCAAAGGCCGGCCCGATTGAGCCAAAATAGATACGGTGGCGTGTTCGATGGCATGGTTTTGCTTGATACGGTGAAGGAAACCGTTTATAGACATGATCGACTCTTTTCTGCGAGATGCGTCCAAACGGTGCTTGCCAGCCAACGGTATCCGGCTGCGGTGAGATGGATGCCGTCGGCGGCCAGCATACGAGCGTGATCAAAGGTTGCGGCAGCCTCGGCCAGGTCGATGAGAGGCGCATGTGTCCGCCGGCTCGCGTGGTGGATGAGCTCATCGTACAGGGAATACGCTTTTGCCTGATGCGTGGAGAGGGCTTCTTTTGCTACCGGTACCATCGTCATGAAGTGAACCTCGGCGCCATCGCGGCGAGCCTGGCGCGCGAGCCAGAGCAACCCGGCGACGAACAGCCGTGGGCGAACACGAGGTTGTTTCTCATGTTTCGTCGGGGCTAGATCAAACCACTCCTCGGCTTGCCGCTGCATTCGATGCTTCCATCGATCTGCCATCGGCTTGATCAAACGCCTCTCTGCAATGTGTATCAAACGTGCCCATGGCCAGCGGCGGGCCTGCCATAACCGCTCGCGCTCGATGTCGAACCGCGTGCGACGCAGCGCCGCATCGTTGAGCCCGAAGGAGAGAAGCACAACCTGCGGATGGTGGGCAGCCACATCGCGTTCATAACGCAGACAGCCCATGAGCACAGTGTCCCCAGGGACGCCGGCGTTGATCACCCGCCAGGGCGATCCCCGGCGCCCGGCGAGCCGCCGCTCCAATTGCGCTGCCAAACTTTCAGGTGGTGCGACTCCCCAGCCATATACAATCGAGTCGCCAAGGAGGAGGAGGGCATGGCCCTCAGTGCTGTTCCGTTGCCCTGGCATCTCGACGCGTTGTTTAGAAGAAAGGCGTTGAGTTTTCATGCCCATTTTATTAGTATACCATAGATCTTGACGCCAGCCACTCTTTGGATGGGAGGCGGGGCAAACGTACTTGATGAGGGCGAAAAGTGCTTGCCGTTTGGTCGGCCGAGGCTAAGGGCTAATGGACGCTATTCATCAACGAAGGAGGTATGGGATTTGCCCTCGCTCAGCGCGCAACCCCTGAGCTCCTGTGCCAAGCCGGATTCTCTGGGCATCTCCTACCGGTACGTATTCTCGGTCGGGTATTCGTACACCACTGAAATGACGGCCATCACCGATGTGAACGAGACGCCGACGCAGTAGATCATCGATTTTATCGAGGACACGATCGGGCTTGATCAGGGCCTGGGTTATCTGCCTGCAATCTATAGCCGCGCTGAATAATGCCGCCTCCCAGCACTTTATCCCCTTGGTAGAGGACGACGGCTTGCCCGGGGGTGATGTCGCGCAGTGGCCGCTCAAAGAGCACCCGCGCCGTGGCATCTTCCCCCGGCCAAATACGGGCCGGAGTTGGGCGGGCCTGATAGCGGATTTTGGCTTCTACGACGGTGCCGGGCTCGGGCGGGTGTCCGGCGACGTAGGACATCTCATCCGCCAGCAGGGCATCGCCCCCTAACGCTTCGCGATAGCCGACGATCAGCGCGTTGCGCTCTGCATCGAGGGCCAGCACATAGAGCGGGCGCGGCGCAGAAATGCCCAGGCCCTCCCGTTGCCCAACGGTGTAAAAGGGGAGGCCCTGATGCTCGCCCAGGAGCCGGCCTTTGAGGTCATAGATCGGCCCCGGCCGCACCGCTTCAGGGGCTTGGGCGCGCAAAAAACGGCGATAGTCGCCATCGGGCAGAAAACAGACATCCTGGCTCTCGGCCCGTTCTGCCACGGGAAGGCCGTGCTCTGCGGCCCAACGCCGCGTTTGTTCTTTGGTCCATGTGCCTAGAGGGAAAAGCACTTTGGACAACTCGCGTTGCCCCAGAGTGTACAAGAAGTAGGATTGGTCTTTGTGCTTATCGACCCCACGGAGGAGCTGCCAACCTTGCTCTTGGACGATGCGCGCGTAATGGCCGGTGGCCAGGCGATCGCAACCCAGAGCCCGGATCTGGTCGAGCAGCCAGCCGAATTTGATCAGGCGGTTGCAACGCACGCAGGGATTGGGCGTGCGCCCACGGGCATATTCGGCGACAAAATAGGCGACCACTTGGCGATAAAAGATATCCTGTGCCTCGACCACGTGATGTGGGATGCCCAGGTGGGCGCACACCGCTTGAGCGGCGGAAATGGCATCGAGGCCCTCGACAGGAGGAGAGGAAGAGGGAGCACGCCAAAAGTGCAAGGTAAAGCCGGTTACTTGATGCCCATGCTCGTGCAACAAGGCGGCAACGGTGGAGCTGTCGACGCCGCCGCTCATGGCTACGGCTATGTGCAGCTTTTGTGTCATACGAAGGGAATAGATGGCTATCCGTCTGCCCTTACGGGCCGCGCTTCGGGATGTTTCTGATAGTAATCCTGGATGGCAGCGTGCAAAGCGCTGGCGGCGAGTACGGAGCAATGGATTTTGGCCTCCGGCAGACCGCCCAATTTCTCGGCCACGACCTGGTCGGTGAGCTCCTCGGCGACCTCTAACGGCTGCCCTTTGACCATCTCTGTGGCCATAGAGCTGGAAGCGATGGCCGCGGCGCAGCCAAAGGTGCGATACTTGATATCTTGGATCTTGCCGTCGTGCACCTTGATATATATCTCCATCAGATCGCCGCAAACCGGGCTATCCACTTTGGCATAGCCGTCAGGATTCTCGATCGTGCCGACGTTGCGCGGATTTTGAAAGTGCTCGATAAGGATCTCGGAATACATGAAACCTCCGCAAATCTGGTTTTGGCCCTGGCGGATTGCCGAGGTCAGGCGGCTGTGGTATCAGCGCGCAGGCCTGGCCATTTCTTTCGACGACGGGGCATAGAACGGCGACAAGGCACGCAGTTTGTGTATGATCTCGGGCAATATGGCCAGGACATCGACTATATCTTGGGCCGTGTTTTCGCGGCCCAGAGTCAACCGGAGACTGCCGAGGGCCAGGCGTCGTTCGATGCCCATGGCGGTGAGCACATGGGAAGGTTCCGGGTCGCCCGAAGCGCAGGCCGAGCCGCTGCTGGCCGCCACGCCGGCCAAATCGAGCTGTAACAGGATCGCCTCCCCGTCAACCCCCTCGAAGACAAAGCTGGCATGGTTGGGCAGCCGCTTGGTGGGGTGCCCGGTAAGGTGGGCATCTGGGATGGAACTTAGCACGCCGGCGATAAGGCGGTCGCGCAGGATAGTAAGGCGCTCCGCCTCCGCCTCGCGCTGTTCATGGGCCAAGGCCAACGCTTTGGCCAGCCCCACGATATAGGCCACGTTCTCGGTGCCCGCGCGGCGGCGCCCTTCCTGACCGCCACCAGTCTGCACCGGCAACAGGGGTGTGCCTTCGCGCACATAAAGGACGCCCACGCCTTTGGGCGCGTAGAATTTGTGGCCGGAGAGGGACATCAAATCCACTTGGAGGCGGTCGACGTCCAGATCCAGGCTGCCACCGGCCTGCACGGCGTCGGTGTGAAAGGGAATGCCTCGTTCGCGGGCGATGCGGCCGATCTCGGCGATCGGCTCAATGGTGCCTACCTCGTTGTTGGCATAGATCACCGTGATGAGCACCGTATCGTCGCGGATGGCCCGCGCCACATCGTCGGGGTCGACCAGGCCATAGCGATCGACGGGCACCTCGGTGATGTGATAGCCAAAGTGTTCGGCCAGTTGATGGCAAGTGGCCTCGACCGCGTGGTGCTCAATAGGCGTGGTAATGATGTGCCGACCCCGCTCTCGCGAAGCCCAGGCGACGCCGCGAATGGCCAGGTTATCGCTCTCGGTGCCGCAACTGGTGAAAACGATCTCCCCCGGCCGGCAGCCCAGGATGTCGGCCACGGTGCGGCGGGCCGCTTCGAGGGCCTCTTTGGCCTGCCCGGCGAAGCGGTAGACGCTGGAAGGATTGCCGTATTTGTCCTGCAAGAAGGGCAGCATGGCCTCGAGGACGCGGGGGTCTACGGCGGTCGTCGCCGCATGATCCAAATAGATGAAACGAGACGTGTTCGTCATGGCTTTTTCTCCCTCGACCGAAGCGGTGTTCGTTCTCGGTGCCGAGAGGCCTTTAACCGCCGGCGTCGGCTACCACTTGCGGGTGAGCTTCTGATTCAGAGGCTCGGCTGTGCATGGCGCCGAGCGTGCGCATCTGGGTTTCCAGATCGGCGATTCGCTCTTCCAATTGCCGGTAGGCCTCGGCCAGCGGGTCGGGGAGCTGAGCATGCTGAAGCTGGAAGCTGAGCCTTTCCCTTTCCACATGCGGGCCGCGCACTTCGCGCGCCGGGACGCCCACTGCCGTCGAATCGGGGTTGACCGATTTGATCACCACGGCGCCCGAACCGATGCGGGCATTTTCGCCGATGGTGATGGGGCCCAAGATCACGGCGTTGGTGCCGATGACCACGCCGTCGCGGATCGTGGGATGGCGTTTGCCCTTCTCCAACGAGGTGCCGCCCAAGACGGCGCCCTTGTACATGAGCACGTCGTTGCCGATCTCGGCCGTCTCACCGATGACGACGCCCATGCCATGGTCGATGAAAAAGCGCCGCCCTATCGTGGCGCCGGGGTGAATCTCGATGCCCGTCAGAAAACGGTTGATGTGCGAGAGGAAACGCGCCAGCCAATGGAAGCGACGCTTCCAGAGAGCATGGGCAATGCGGTGCATCCAAATGGCATGAAGGCCCGGGTAGCAAGTGATGACCTCCCACCATGTCCTGGCGGCGGGGTCTTTGGCAAAAACGGTATTGATATCCTCTTTAATCCTGGACCACATCATTTTCCACCTTTGTCCCTACGCCGGCTTTGGTATGTTCCCAGGCTAACACATCGGCCAGCGTGGTGTTATCAAGCGTGTCTCGCAAACGATCGATGATGATCTGCCAGACATTGCGCGTGACGCAGATCGGCTCGCGCGCACAGCTCGTGCCATCGGTGCGCATACAATCGAGGGTCATCAGCGAGCCCTCGACAGCGCGAAAGACATCGCCGGCGCTGATCTGGCCGGGCTCCCTGGCCAGCATATAGCCGCCGTGGGCGCCGCGGACGCTCTCGAGCAACCCGGCGCGGCGGAGCGAGGCTACCACCTGCTCCAGATAAGGCAGGGGGAGGCCCTGTTCGCGCGCCACCTCGCTCAAGGCTGTCGGCCCCTCGCCATAGTGGCGGGCGAATTCGACCATGGCACGCAATCCAGTTCGCTCTCTCGCCGTCAGCTTCATGGCCAAATCCGAGAAAAAAGTCAGAATTATGGCGACA
>JACIWY010000107.1:0-3772 GCA_014360745.1 Chloroflexota bacterium | reverse complement strand
GACACTATAGCACAAGGTAATGGGGCTGTCAAAAAGGGCGTGGCTAATGGCACTATCACCGTCGCCGGAGAGGAAGGAACACCCCTTGCCACTTCATCGGTCGGTAAGAGGAGCTCGATGACAACCTCCGTCCAAACGGGAACCTTTGGCCGACGTTCGTCGTTTAGGCAGTGTGTCTGCGAGAGCCAATAAGAAAAGAGTGAGGAAACATGATGAACGTCAAAAAGCGCTTTGTAGGTATCCTGGTAACAATCGCCATGATCGCCCTCGTCGGCGCCCTGGCCTGGAACGCCGCGGCTCAGACCCGCGTTCCCATCACCAAGACGGTGAGCAGCGTCCAAACCCAAGGGGAAAATGAGGCCACCACCGACCTTTCGCGCACCATCACCGTCGTCGGCAAGGGCTCGGTCAAGATCAAGCCCGATATCGCCACGGTGAATCTGGGGGTACAGACCTTTGGCCCCTCGGTCAAGACGGCCACGACCGACGCCGCCAAAGCGATGGAGGCAGTTCTGGCTGCCCTCAAGAAGCAGGGTGTCGCCGAGAAGGATATCCAGACCTCCGGCTACAGCGTCTGGGCCGACACCGGCTATGGGCCCGATCGTCGCCCTGACGAAGAGGTCACCTATCGGGTGAACAATAACGTCAGCGTCGTCGTCCGCGATCTGGACAGCCTGGGCACGGTGTTGGATGCGGCCATCGAGGCCGGGGCCAACACGATCCATGGTATCAGCTTTGGCCTGGCCGAGCCGGAAAAGCTCGAAAGCCAAGCCCGCGAGTTGGCCGTAGAGAACGCCCTGGCCAAGGCCCAAGAGCTGGCCAAGCTCCATGGCCTCGCGGTGGGCCCGGTGGTCAGCGTCAGCGAGGTAATCTCCGGAGGCTATATGGCGAGCAACTTTATGCGCCTGGCCTCGGACATGGGCTATGGCGGCGGGGCCGGCCCGGTGAATCCCGGCGAGCTGGAACTGTCGATGCAGCTCCAAGTCGTCTACGCCATCCGCTAAAAGGGTATTACCCGGCGATCGCAGCACGGAAAGCGCGGCCCTGGGGGTTTCCCCAGGGCTTTTTTTCTTATGGTGCCGATTCGATCAAGCCGGGGTGAATCTCGCGCACCGGCGTCGGCCGCGGCGGGGCGGCCTCCTCTCCGCGGGTGCGGCGAGCTTCGGCGCGTTTGGCGCCGGCCACCATTTCGACATGGGCGCCGGCCAGGCCCAAGGCCGCCAAGCGCTCTTTTGTGGGCCAGCCGGTGATCGGGTCCCAGCCTTGCAGGCGATAGTATTCCTCCATCACCGGCTCGAAGCGCTCCCGTTCCAGCGCATGGCGACGGCCCGTCAGCGGGCTAGGCCAGTTCTCGGCGTACTCGAAGGCGGGCAACACCAGTTCGTCCATCGTGCGATCGCGCGCAAAATGGCGCACATGGAGGGCCCGTTCGAGGGTATAGACGCGCTCACATGCGCGCTCAAAATCGGCCTCCGACCAATCGATGCCGGTTCCGGCGCGGAAAAGGTGGTATTCGATAGAGGGTCCCTCGATCCCCGCTACGCGATAGATGCGATCCTCCGTGCTACGCGCCCCATAGAGCAGGGGAAAGACAAAGTCGTCGACGGGCAGGCAGTCTTTCATGATGGAGCGTTTGGTGTGAAAGAAAGCAGGATAGGCCCGCCCGCGATACTCGGCAGCAGGGTCCAGGGCGTCGGGATCGCCGTAAACGATCTCGGCAGCGCGGCGCATCTCGTCCCAGGTCATCTCGGGCTCACGGTCGGGGTCAAGCGTCCGGTTAAAGGGCCCCATGCGCATGACGCGGGCGACATAGCCGTGGCCGCTGGGGATCGGGTCGCGGGTGTCGGTCAGCCATTGCAAAGCGGCGACGAGCCAGAAGGGATAGACGATATAGTTGGCGAAATCGCCGTGGCCATCCCAATGCCCGGGGAAGCCCCAGCCGGTGTAGTAGCGGGTGACGATCTCAGACCCCAGATCCAGGTTTCGCGCGGCCCGCCAACCGCCCTCGGCCAACGCATCGCCCAGGCCCTCGCGGAAGGCCAGAGCGTGCAAAAAGTGGGCCCAAAAATCAGCTGAACGCCAGTCCATAGGCATGCCGTTCAGCTCGTCGATGAGGCCGGCCTTCTGGCAAGAGGCTAGCCAGGGGATCATGCCGATGACCAACTCCCACTGGTTAAGGCCATAGCGATTGGAGATGACGTTAGCCTCAAAGCCGCCGCGCAGGCCCAGTCGCCAATCAAAAACGCCCTGGCGAGAGATGGGCTCATCACCCCAGCCGGCCATGAGCGGCGCAACGCAGAACCAATGGCCGCTCCAAGTGCGGTTGTAGGCGCAGCCGGGCACATTTTCGTAATAGACGCCGCAGGGCGAGAGGCACGCTTCGGTGCAGGCGTAGCGGCGGGCGCGGCCACCGCCGGCCTCGGCAAGCTCGCGGTTGATGCGTTGGATATCGGGCCCGCGCCCTTCCAACGTGCTGACGTCGCGGGCGATGCCCTTGGAGATGTCGATAATACGCTGTTCATCGGCCAACTCCACCCGTCCGCTGCCGAGGACGGTGATGGCCTTGAGCTTCTTGGCGCCCATCACCGCGCCAAAGCCGCCGTGGCCGCAGGCCGATGAGGTGGCCGTGAGCACGGCGGCGATGCGGCTCAGGCGCTCGCCGGCGGGGCCAATGACGAAGGAACGCGCCCCACGGCCCTCGGTGGCTTCGAGGGCCTCCAGGGTGTCGAACGTATCCCGACCCCATAGATCCTCGGCGGGGAGGATTTGCACCTCGTCGTCGCGGATGAGAATGCGCACCGGTTCGTCGCTAGCCCCGGTGATGATCAACCCGTCGTAGCCGGCGCGTTTGAGCTCCCCGCCGAAATGCCCGCCTACGTTGGAGCGAGTGAACCAATGGTAGGGCCACGCCTGCGGAGAAAAGGCGCAGAGGTTGGTTCGCCCGGAGTAGGGAGCCCGCGACCCACCCAACGCGCCGGGAAAGATCATCAACGGGTTCTCCGGCGCAAAGGGATCGACGGGGTCAGGGTATTCCTCCCAGGCGATGCGCGCGGCGATGCCCCGGCCGCCGAGGTAATCGGGAACATAGGGGGCGATGGGTTGGGCCGAGATGCGCATGTTCGATAGATTGATGCGCAACAGGCGATTGACCCAGCCGCGCATGGGGGCAAAGCGGGGCAGATGGGCGATGACGGGCTTCATCGAGCGATCATCTCCTCTAGGTTCACAAAGGGCACCTCGGGCACCGGCTGGGGCTTGGGGGGCGGGGGCAATGTCGCACGGGCGCGCTCGGCGCCGGCGACCATCGGTTCGTACACATCACCCAGCCCCACCTCTTGCAGATGCTCCTTGCTGGGCCAGCCGGTCTGCACGTCCCAGCCGCGCAGGGCATAGTATTCGTCCATGACCGGTTTGAACTTGACCGGATCCAAGGCGTAGCGTTTATCGAGCATGGGGTTTTGCCAGTTCTCCAGATACTCGAAGGAGGGCAGCACCAGCTCGTCCATCTTGCGATCGCGGGCCCAATGGCGCACCTGGATGGCCCTTTCCAGGGTATAGATGCGCACGGCCGCTTGCTCAAACTCCTCTTCCTCCCATGGCGTGCCGGTTCCCGCTTTGAACAGATGATACTCGAGCGAGGGCCCTTCGATGTCGCCGATCCGGCAATAGTGATCGGGCGTGTTCGGGCTATAGATCATGGGGAAGACAAAGTCATCCACCGGCAGGCAGTCTTTCATCACCGAGCGCTTGGTATGATAAAAGCCGGGAGACG
>JACIWY010001068.1 GCA_014360745.1 Chloroflexota bacterium | reverse complement strand
CGATAGATTGGCAGGAACATAAAGCCAAGATTGACCCCCTCGGCGAGCGCCTCCGGGGTCGGATAGGGCTGACCCGCAGCGCCATAGATGTAGCGAAAGGTGCCTTCGATGGTCAGCGCGAGGCCAAAGGTAAAGAGCAGGCCATAGAGATGATCGAGCTTGTAGAGACGCGACAAGAGCGTGCGTTCGACCACCGCGCCGGCCAGACCGACGAGGACCGGGGCAAGGATCAAAGCGCCCCAATACCCCAACCCAAGCCAGAGCGACAGCAGATAGGCCGCGAAGGCGCCCAGCATGTATTGCGCCCCATGCGCAAAGTTGATCACCCGCAAGAGACCAAAGATCACCGCAAGACCAAGGCTGAGCAGCGCGTAGAACGAGCCATTGATGAGCCCGACCAGAAGCTGCCCGAAGAGGGCGGCTGTGGGCACTCCGAATATCGTTATCATGTCAGACTCCCAGAGCTTGGTTCAGGTCTTCACGGCGCGCCTCAAGGTCGCCCACGGGGAATTCCATCGC
>JACIWY010001067.1 GCA_014360745.1 Chloroflexota bacterium | reverse complement strand
CCCCTAAAAAGAAAGGAGAGGATATTCAGCGAAGCGAAACGGTTGTCGGAAAGCGTGGGTGGGTCAATTGCTCCATCGGAGAGATTCCTTGATAAGGTTGCTTTCTTAAACGAAAAGCCGAGGGCATTTCTCGGAAAAATTGATGAGCGGTTTCTATCACTTCCTCGCGAGGTTATCGCCACGGCTATGGAGGAACAATTGAACCTATTCTCCATAACCGATGGAGCGGGAAAACTTCTGCCATATTTTGTCGGAGTTAGGGATGGCGGTGATATCGGGATGGAGAATGTGGTTGAGGGATATGAGCAGGTTTTGAAAGCTCGGCTCGCCGACGCCCATTTCTTCTTCTACGAGGATCTGAAGGTGCCATTGCGAGAAAGGATTTCGGGACTTTCGGGTATAATATTTCTGAGGGGATTGGGAACAATTGCTGATAAGGTGCGCAGGATGAAACACATACTTGTCCTTCTTCCGGTAGAGGAGAGCGTTAAAGGGAAAGCTCTCCTTGCAGCCGAGCTT
>JACIWY010001066.1 GCA_014360745.1 Chloroflexota bacterium | reverse complement strand
AGAGAAAAGCATAAAAACAGAAACACTTCCCCGTTATAGGGGAGACTGGTCGGGATTATGGGAGGTAGTGAGAGCTTCCCTTGGTTATGGCAATATCCTCTCCCGCTGGGCGAAAGAATACCTACCAGTAGCCGAGACGCTTTCCAGCATTTTCAAAATGAAATATCGCCTTCCATATCCTGGCGAGGATTTAGAAAAGGGCTGGAACGCTATATGGCAATACGATGAGCATACCGCTGGTGGAGGAGTAGCACAGGATTATGGGGCAACAAGGGAACAGGTGAAGCAGGGGGAGTGGGAATCCCTATTTGTTGCTGAAGAGGCTTATGCCTCCGCTAGCAATATCCTTGATTTCGCACTTCGCATTATGCCTGTCAGCAATGAGAAGCCGATAATCTTCAATCCTCTACCCTGGGAAAGGGAAGAAATACTTTGGTTTAATCTCCCCCAACAGCTTAAGGGCAATCAATTAACATTCATTGATGCCAAAACAGGGGAGCAAATACCTTCTGAGATGGTT
>JACIWY010001065.1 GCA_014360745.1 Chloroflexota bacterium | reverse complement strand
CGATTGCTTACACCCCTGGAGAGAAATCGGGATGAGCTATGGGAGAGCGATGAGCTGATAGATGTCCTTCACCTCGTCCTTCTCCTCTGGAAAGAAGGGAGGAAGGGAGAGATTCTTGATGTCCTCAACCTGAACGGATATGGAGGAGATGATAGCCTCTTTAAAGTGGCACAATCCATCTCCTCTTCCCTTCCTCTTGATGATGCGGAAAGACGCCTGCTCGATGGCTTCCTCGCAGGAAGCGAGAAATTTAAGGGAGGTGCATTGTTTTGAGACCATTTTCCTCAATCGCCCATCCGCATAGGGACATACTGGAGGGAAGGCTTGAACTAAACATCTTCGCCGCCGACCTTTGGGAAGTCTTTAAGGGAAGGGGACCGGACGAATATAGGGACCCCGACCTCTTCTTCAGACGCACCTATCTAACAAGAAATTTGAAAGAGCTCCTCAATATGGCTCAGAAAAGATTGAGCGGGCAAGGAGGAGACCCAATCATCCAGCTACAAACACCCTTCGGAGGT
>JACIWY010001064.1 GCA_014360745.1 Chloroflexota bacterium | reverse complement strand
GTCGGAAAAGTGGGATGATTCGGGATCCTCGCTATTGCCATAGGGAAGAAGGCTCCAGGAACGAACCTTTTCTCCCAATTCAACGAGCATAAGATAGGAAGTGCCACCTTCGGCAACAACTTTGCCATCGTTCTCCAAGCGCCCAGTGGCGAGGTGAAGGGATTCCGTAGGGGGAAATCCTGCCCCAGCCGTGGGATATTCTATCTCTCCACGCCTCATAATGTGGACATCTCCCCACCTCACAGCGAGCTTTCCGAAACGATTAAGGGTCTCCTCAGCGGCTGATTTCAGGCTCAGGAGCATATTCAATTCGTTTTTATCTTCAATCGCTTGAAACTTCTCCGTCCAAAGCCCGAACAGATAGCTCCCTTTGCTTTCCAATTCATCCCGGTTGTCCCACTCCCTTAGGAGGTTTATGGCACAAGCGAGTATTTCTTTACCTTCCTTTATCTCGTGGAGAAGGACATTATATGCAGAGATGAGGCGAGGCTTCCATTCTTCAGCGGTCATATCCAGTACATC
>JACIWY010001063.1 GCA_014360745.1 Chloroflexota bacterium | reverse complement strand
GAAGGGTTCAATACTGGGCTTTTCAGCCCTGGGCTCCTCCCTTTGCCGATTGGCAAGGCTTGTTCTTTCTCCTCCCGCCTCCCTCAGCCAAGCGTCAGCCCTGGCTCGTCTCTTGGCGGGTGTTCCCTTACAGCATGCTTCTGGAATGGAACCTCTTTCCCGCCAATTTGAAGGGAATAAAGAACATCCCTTTCCGCTTCCTCCTCGCTTTCAGCCTGATATTCACCTATATCGTTATTCCTGTTCTATATATAAGCTTGAGGGTTAAACGGAGGACGAGTGCCTACTGGCTCTCCTCAATCGTTCTCGTGTTTCTCGCATCCCTCGCCATTTTCCTCTTCGGGCTGATAACGCGGGAGAGACGCATTGCCCTCAAGGAGCTAAGTTTAACGCAGTTCTATCCCGGGCTTGAGCTCGCTGACAAGATGGGCGTAGCGGGAATCTATTCCCCGCGCACAATCAACTTCTCCCTTCTCGTTGATAGGAAGGACACGACGCTTCACGAGCTGGATACCTGTGGCG
>JACIWY010001062.1 GCA_014360745.1 Chloroflexota bacterium | reverse complement strand
CGCACGAGGCCCCAGAAGAGTTCCATGAAGCTTGGTCCAAGATTGCACAGCGCCCAATCCATCCATTGCGAGGCAATCGCCCTGCCCTCGATGTCCGCTGGGCAGAGCTGGCCCGGCGCGTATTTCTCGGCGATGTAGCGCACGATGGAATGGCTTTCCCAGAGGCAGAAGCCGCCATCATCGATGGTCGGAATGTAGCCGTTGGGGTTCTTCGCCAGATACTCCGCCTCGCGCAACCCTCCGAAGCCGCCCCCAAGGTCGAGGCGCTCATACTCCACGCCCGCCTCGCCCAGCACCCACATCGCCTTTTGCACGTTGAAAGAATTCGCCCTGCCCCACAACCTGATCATCTTTCCACCCTTGTTTATTACTATGTCAAATTATTATATACATAAAGAGACGGCAACGCCGGCGCAACAATCGCACACGGAGCGTGAACTTGAAGAAGGTTATGAAGGCCATCATGGTGCCCGATTTCGGCACGGCAGAGACCGCCCTCGTTCTCGACAGCTCTGTAAAACGG
>JACIWY010001061.1 GCA_014360745.1 Chloroflexota bacterium | reverse complement strand
AACGACTGAACCTTCTTTTCGCCAATTTGCCGATAGCCAACCTATCACTCTGGTCTCACCCCAACCCACAAGTTATCGCCAACCAAGCGAACTCGCTTCTCAATAACTGGCGAAGAGCTTCCCTCTCGCCAGAACAGATTGGGGGGTCGGATTGGCGTGGTTGGATAGGAGTGTTTCCCGAAGGTGGTGCCCAGGCGATTGCCCAGCAGGGAAACAGGCTATGGCTCGTTGAAGGTCTGAGCAGAGATGCCTGCCTTACACTCTTGAACTCCGCCCTTGCGGGACAGAGCATTTCAAAGATAGACAGCCTGCTTCCACCCCTTCAACCCGATATCCTTGTTGAGGATATCGGCAAGACGGTTGGCTTTGATTTCGCCAATGCTTGCTTCTTCGCAGCAAAAGACGATATCAAATCGCTTGCCCTTGCCAGTGAGCTCAGCAACAAATTAGGAGGAAAAGTCGTAAGATTGGAAGAGGTCAATCGCTATAACGACATCGTTATCATAGGCTCAACTGCCCTTAA
>JACIWY010001060.1 GCA_014360745.1 Chloroflexota bacterium | reverse complement strand
CCCTTATCATTCCCAACTCGGGATGGTTTGTCTCCCTCGCTGGATTGAGCGTAACCATTTTCAGCACATCTTTAAGATTAAATCCAAGGGAATGGACATTTCTCACCGCCTGGTCAAGGGTGAGGCAACTGCCAGCTAAGACATCGGGGGCATCTTTGAAGAAAATCCTCCCTTCCTTCTTCACGATGACACGTCCACCGAGCCATTCATATTCTCCATCGGGCAAGCCCGAGAAGGGAGCTGAATCGGTTATAAGGAGAACCTTATCGCTACCCTTGGTTTTTACGATTAATTTCACTATAAGGGGGTGGAGATGGACGAAATCTGCTATCACTTCGCAAGCCACTCTATCATCGCTCAATGCAACGCCGACGCATCCAGGCTGGCGATGGAGAAGAGGAGGCATAGCGTTGAAGAGATGAGTAGCTTTGCTTATACCCGCATTAACTCCCATCAAAGCCTCCTCCCAACCAGCACTACTGTGTCCAAGCGAAACCACGACACCAGCCTGTTTTAGACGCCTTAT
>JACIWY010001059.1 GCA_014360745.1 Chloroflexota bacterium | reverse complement strand
AGGACATAAGAGGAATCGGGCAAAGTCTCTTCCTTTGCTTTAATCTCTATCTTAGGAAGCACCTTCAGGTCGGCAGATGCCCAGAAATCAACAGATTCAGCACGGCAAAAAAGAAAGAAGGTCCGATGGGAGAAGAGCTTTCTTCCCATTTCCCCAAACCTTTCTCCTAACCCGCTTATATCCTGCCTCAAAATTGCCTCAATCTCTCCATTGCTAATCCTTCTCCAACCATTGACTATCATCTGTCTGTCCTCGACACCCAGGATTTTCCCACCCTCCAGTTTCACCTTCAACTTTCCACCCTCTACAACCTCCGAAGGAGCAATCAGTTTCCAATTTATCTCTTTATATCTTATTACGAAATCGCTCTCTCGCATATCGGGCACATCAACTATAAGCATAATCCTGTTGACAAGTGGCTCTATCTTGAAGGGCACCAATTTACCATTAACCCTCACCTCTTCTATCTTCCAAACGGGGAGTGCCCATCGCAATTGTCTCTGAAAAGCTTCTTCCGATTTCAACT
>JACIWY010000106.1 GCA_014360745.1 Chloroflexota bacterium | reverse complement strand
CCTCCTTGAGCAGCTGGGCGCCCATGTTCTCGTAGGGGTCTTCCAGCTCGATCTCCTTGGCCACGGTGACGCCGTCATGGGTGACGGTGGGCGCGCCCCATTTCTTGTCCAGGGCCACGTTGCGCCCCTTGGGGCCCAGCGTCGTCGCGACCGCCTCGGCCAGCGTATCTAGGCCGGCTTTCAGACTGGCGCGTGCTTCTTCCGAGAACTTGAGTTGCTTTGCCATATTTGCCTCCCTTATTCTCCTCTAGGTTTGAAAGCTATTCCTCGAACACCGCCAGAACATCTTCTTCGCGGAGAATCAGATATTCCTGATCATCCACCTTGACCTCGGTGCCGCCGTATTTAGCGAACAAGATCTTGTCACCGACTTTTACATCGATTGGCTGACGCTGGCCGTTATCCAGGCGGCGCCCCGGCCCCACGGCGATGACCTTGCCCTTCTGGGGCTTTTCCTTGGCCGTCTCCGGCAGGATGATGCCCAAGGCCGTCTTTTCTTCTTGTTCGATGGGTTCGACGACGAGATGGTTGCCGAGCGGTCTGAGATTCGACATGGAACCGACCTCCTGTGCATACATGGATTTCCGTCGCAATGGGGATTTTCTCTTTTAGCACTCTATGGGTAGGAGTGCTAATTCACAGAGGCAAATATACACAAAATGCTTTTTCAAGGCAAATCGCGCCTTGGGGATGTAGCGCCGCTTGTGTTAGGACAACCTGATAGGGCTAGGGCTGCGGCGTGCAAGATTGCTTTTCGCGAGCTTGGTATTAGAATATAGGGCCAGATCCAACGGAGGAGGCATGCCGTGATTGTCCGCGTGGGCGACGAGGCCCTGACCGAAATCCGCGCCTATCTGCATCTGCATTATGCCGAAAACATTTATCTGTTGAGCGAGCTCCGGCAGCGCCCCAACTCTTCCTTGCCGGGCGGCGACCCCCTATCCTTGGTGGGCTATCGGCGCAATGGCACACTTGTCGCCGTGCAGGGCTTTTACCACCTTGGCCGCTGCTTTCCTTTTTGCGAGGACGAGGAGGCGCTGGAGTCGATGGTGTACGATGCACGGCGTCGCCGGCCGCACTGGATCATGGGCGCGCGCCGCTCGGTAGATCCGCTTCTCGAAGGGATGCTGGCAGAGGGGTTTCACCTCGTCTATGACGAGCTCGACCAAGTATGCATGGCCGACCTTTCCACACTGGTGCCCTGTGTGGCCGAGGGCGTCCGCCCTGCTACCGAGGGGGATATCGAAGCGATAGCCGAACTTCGGCGAGCCTTTGAACACGAATATTTCGGCACGCCCCTGGAACAGATCGATCGCGGCTGGTGTTTGCGCATCGCCCGCCGATATCTGGCACGCGGGGTCTATGTGGCCGAGCGCGATGGCGAGATCGTCTCCATGGCCGCCGTCGAAGCAGCTATTCCAGAAGTGGTGCAAGTGGGGGCTGTGTACACCGTTCCAGAGCATCGCGGACAAGGGCTGGCCAGGGCGGTGGTCTCGGCGCTTTGTCTGGAGCAGCTTCAACAGATACCGCAGGTCAGCCTGGTGGTACGCAACGACAATCTCCCTGCCTGGCGCGCTTACGCCGCCCTTGGTTTTCACCCTCATCATAGCTATCGCATGAGCCAACTGGCCTGAGCGGGAAAAGTGGCGGCAATTGGGAATTCTGGCTATTTTGTGGCGGATTCCGATCTGTCTTGCCTGTGCAGGCTGCAAACATAAAGTGGGCCGGAAAACCGGTTGCCACAGGGCGACTTGCGAGGATCGGTGTAGCCTCAACTGCTGACAACCGTATTCGCGGTTTTGCGAGCTGCGCGTTCAGGGGACATCTACCACACTATCGAGGACGTAGGTGGGTTGCACGGGGGAATCGGCCAGCTCCTCGCGTTTGGTGACGCCGGTGAGCACCAAGGCGGTATCTATCCCCGCCTTCTGCCCCATGAGGATGTCGGTGGCCAGGCGATCGCCCACCATCAAGCAGCTTGTGCGGGGCACCCCCAAGCGTTGGATGGCGGCGTCCAAAATGTGGCGTGAGGGTTTGCCGGCCACCAACTCTACCCGGCGATCGGTAGTCGCTTCCAGAAAGGCGATTACCCCGGCTGCGTCGGGGATTGCCCCGCCTTCTACAGGGCAGGCCTTGTCGGCGTTGGTGGCGAAAAAGCGCGCGCCGCGCATCAAGGCCTGGTAGGCGGTGTTGAGTTTGGCATAGTCGAGCGTGCGGTCGAACGCCGCCACCACCACATCGATCTCCTCGATCCGCTCGGTCAAGATCAGGCCCTCATCGCGCAGTTCCTGACGCAACAACTCTTCGCCGATGACGAAAAGCCGGGCTTTGGGCAGGTGATCCTTGATATAGCGAACGAGCGCCTGTGTCGAGGTGAGGACATCCTCCGTATCCGTTGGGATGCCCAGGCGGGTAAGCTTGGCCGCGTAATGGCTTCGCGGCTCCAGCGGCTTGTTGGAGAGGAAAACCACCGGCCGGCCATGGCGCCGCAGGCGGGCTATCGCCTCGCGTGCCCCGGGGATCAACCGCTCGCTCAGGTAAAGGGTGCCGTCCAGATCAAAGATATAGCCCGCGTAACGTGGTTCCGCCTTGTCTTTCATAGGTCTCTTTCTGATATTTACCAAGCGTTTTATAAAGCTCAGCCCTTGTCATTTGTGGAATGTGGTATAGAAACTGTAAGCGTGTGAACCACGCCAAGTAGTGGGGGCGAGTATTGCATGCCCTTTGGCCTCTGTCAAAGTCTTTGACTTTCCCGCCCAACCGTGTTATTATGCTTACAAGAACGACGAAAGTCGAAAAGATAGCTACAAGGCGGCGAACAGGAAGAGTAAGCATCGGCGAGCTGGTAGAGAAGAGGGGTCGCCGGCTGAAAGCCCCTCGCAGCGGACCTTGCCGAAGGTCGCCTGGGAGCTGATCGGCCCAACGGCTTGGCCCTAGTAGGTCGATACGGGAGCGCCCGTTATAGCGCCTCAAGGGTGGTCGAGTGGTTGCTCGGCAATCGTTCGGCTGAAGCGGAGTGGTACCGCGGAAGGATGTCCCCCTTTCGTCTCCAAAAGACGAGGGGGGCTTTTTGTTTTATCATCGCATGGAGAAGTGACGGGTAGTTTTTAAACTCCCCGTCACTTGAGAAGGAGGAAGAGAACATGTCCAAACCGCCCATACCGGCAGAGATGGAGAGGACATACGACGCCAAGCGCATCGAAAAGCCGCTCTATGATTGGTGGGAAGCCCAGGGGTATTTCAAGCCGCGGATCGACCCGGCGCAAAAGCCGTTTGTCATCTCCATGCCGCCACCCAACGTCACCGGCGCGTTGCATCTGGGCCATGCCATCACCGCTTCCATCGAGGACGCGCTCATCCGTTACCATCGCATGACCGGCCAGCCGACGCTGTGGGTGCCCGGCACCGACCACGCCGGCATCGCCACGCAGAACGTGGTGGAGCGCGAGTTGGCCAAAGAAGGGTTGACCCGCCATGACCTGGGGCGGGAAAAGTTTGTCGAACGGGTGTGGGAGTGGAAAGAGATCTATCACGCGCGCATCACCGAGCAACACCGTCGGCTGGGCGTCTCTTGTGACTGGGATCGAGAGCGTTTCACCATGGACCCGGGCCTGTCCCACGCCGTGCGCGAGGCCTTTGTGCGCCTCTATGAGGAGGGGTTGATCTATCGCGGCGCCTATCTCATCAATTGGTGCCCGCGTTGCGGCACGGCCATCTCCGATCTAGAGGTGGAACATGCCGAGGAGGAGGGCAAGCTCTGGTACGTGCGCTATTGGAACGAGGAGCATACGCGCTATATCACCGTGGCCACCACTCGGCCGGAGACGATCCTGGGCGATACGGCCGTAGCCGTGCATCCAAACGATGAACGCTACACCGACCTGGTAGGGATGTGGGTCAAGCTGCCGGCGGTGAATCGCATGATCCCCATCATCGCCGATGAGGCGGTGGATCCCCAATTTGGCACCGGTGCGGTGAAGGTGACCCCGGCCCACGACCCGACCGACTATGAGATCGGCCAGCGCCATAACCTGCCGGCTATCAACGTCATGAGCGACGACATGACCATGAACGAGAATGCCGGCCCCTATGCTGGACAAGACCGCTTCGAGTGCCGGGAGAACCTGGTGCGCGATTTGCAGGCGACGGGCGATCTGCTCAAGGTGGAGCCTCATCGTCACGCCATCGGCCACTGCCAACGTTGCGATACCATCGTCGAGCCGCGCATATCGACCCAGTGGTTCGTGCGCGCCAAGCCGCTGGCCGAGCCGGCGTTGGCGGTGGTGCGCGAAGGGCGCATTCGCATCATTCCCGAACGCTTTACCAAGATCTATTACGAGTGGATGGAGAACATCCGCGATTGGTGCATCTCGCGCCAGCTTTGGTGGGGGCACCGCATCCCGGTCTGGTATTGCCAGGACTGCGGCGGGCAGACCTGTGCGCGCACCGACCCCGCCGAGTGCGCCCAATGCGGCAGCAAGAACATCCATCAAGATGAGGACGTGCTCGACACCTGGTTCTCGTCGGGGCTGTGGCCCTTCTCTACCCTGGGCTGGCCGGAGGAGACGGAGGACCTGGCCTATTTTTACCCGACCTCGGTGTTAGAGACGGGCTATGACATCCTCTTTTTCTGGGTGGCGCGCATGATCATGCTCGGTATCCACTTCACCGGGCAGGAGCCATTTCATACCGTGTACCTGCATGGGCTGGTGCGCAACGAGGAGGGACAGAAGGTCAGCAAGTCGATGCCCGACGCTTGGCGCTATGATCCACTTTTTCTCATCGACGAGTATGGCCAGGATCCATTGCGCTTTACCCTGCTCACCGGCTCGACGCCGGGCAATGACATGAAGCTGGTGCCCGACCGCGTGGAGGCCAATCGCAATTTCGGCAACAAGATCTGGCAAGCGGCACGGTTTGTGTTGGGCAACTTGGGCGAACGCGCCGCCGAGTTCACACCCCCGGCCAGGCCGTTGTTGCCGCAACAGTTCGAGGACACCGCCGATCGCTGGATCCTCAGCCGTTACCACCAGCTGGTGGCGGAGGTGACCCGCCTCATCGAGGCCTATCAACTCGGCGAGGCCGGGCGGCAGATCTATGACTTTCTATGGGGCGAGTATTGCGACTGGTACATCGAAATGACCAAGACCCGCTTTCACGACGATAGGTGCCAGGCACAGCCCTCAAACGGGCTGAAAGTGCCAGGCGCCTGGAAAGGAGCCGACGCGGCCCGGCGGGTGCTCGTCTACGTCCTTGAGGGGTGCCTGCACTTGCTGCACCCCTACATGCCCTTTGTGACCGAGACGATCTGGCAGTATTTGCCCCACGAGGGCGAGGCGCTCATCGTGGCCCCCTGGCCCCAGGCCGGGGAACGCGACGAGCGGGCCGAGGCGGATATGGAGGGCCTCATGGAGTTGGTGCGCGCCATCCGCAATGCGCGCAGCGAGTACAGCGTGGAGCCAGGCCGTTGGATCGCCGCCATCATCGCAGCGGGGGCCAAGCTGCCCCTGTTGCGGGAGCAGGAGGCAGTGCTCAGCAGCCTGGCGCGCATCGACGCGGGGCGGCTGACCTTGGCGGCTGAGCTGGCGGAAAAGCCGGCCAAAGCCCTGACGCTGATCACGGCGGACTATGAATGCTACCTGCCCCTGGCCGCGCTGGTGGATCTGGATAGAGAGCGGGCGCGGCTGACCAAGGAGCTGGAGGCGGTGGCGGGCGAGATCGCCCGCTCCGAGGCGCTGCTGGCCAAGGAGGGATTTGTGACCAAAGCCCCTGAGGCGGTGGTGCAACGCGAGCGCGACAAGCTGGCCGAGGCCAGGGAGCGCTATCAGGCGATACAGGAGCGGTTGGCCAGTTTGGGCTAGAAACCCTGCATTTGACAACCTGGCGAGCAGAGGCATAATAGACCTGTGGTATGCCAGCCCCTGGAGGGGCACCCAGCCAACCAATGGCGCGGGTGCCCCTTTTTTCATGCCCACGCCCCATTCCATTCTCATGCTAGAGGGCGGAATATGCACAAATCGGCGCGAATCGTCCTGGTTCTCTGGTTTGTCCTATTCGGCGTCCTCGCTTGTGCGCGGCGCCGGGCCTCTGCGCCCATCCTCATCGGTGTGCGCACCTCCAACTGCCAGACCCCCTTCTTTGTCGCCGAGGATCAAGGGTTGTATGCCGCCCGTGAGGTGCACGCTGAGGTGCGCCTGGTGGGCAGCAACACCGAGATCATCGAGGCCATGCAGCGCGGCGAGATTCAGGTCGGTTCCCTGCCGGTGACCACGGCCATCGCCGCCATCAGCCGGGGGGCGCCGCTCCGCATCGTGGCCATGAGCGGGCGCGGGAGCGACGGGCTGCTGGTGCGTGCCGATGGGCCAACGGATGTCGCCACCCTGCGCGGGGCGCGCATCGCCACCATCCGCGCCTCGATCCTGGACGTGCTGTTGCGCGAACAACTCCGCCGGGCCGGCCTGAACCCCGACCGCGATGTGGAGCTGGTCTATATGAGCACCCTGGGCGACATGATCTCGGCGCTCAAGACAGGGCAGGTCGAGGCCACCTCTAACACTGAGCCCTTTATGACTGACGCCGAGCGCCAGGGTTGGGGGCGTATCCTGGGCTACTATACCGCGATCTGGCCAGATCACCCCTGTTGCGTGGTCGTGGCCCACGAAGAATTCTTGCGGCGCCGGCCGGAGGCTCTGCGCGACATCCTACATGTGCATTGCGACGCCGTCGAGTGGGCCAAGGCGCATCCGGCTCAGAGCGCCCAGATTGTCGTCGATCGCTTGCAGGCTTTTGACGCCGAGCTGGTGCAGGCTTCTATGCAGCCGGCCAAGATGGCCCTGGATTACCGCTTTACCCCCGACGAGATCGCGCGCATGGCCGCCTTGATGGCCGAACAGGGCCTGATCGAGGCGGTGCCTGCCGTGGAGAGGATGGCAGATCCGGCCCCCTTGCGCGAGGCGATGGGGAGGCGATGAGGGCATCCCCAGTATGAACGCCAAGCGCCGATCTCCGCGTATTCATCATGATGCTCGGCTCGCGCCGTATATCGCGGTGCTGGCCTTACTCATGGCATGGGAGGCGGTCTCGCGCCTGGCGCTCATCGACGCCCTGCTCCTGCCGCCGCCGACGGCGTTGGCGGCGCGCGGTGCAAGTTTGCTCCTCAGCGGCCGCCTGCTGAACGACCTATTGGCCAGCGCCGGCCGCGTGTTCCTGGGCTTTGGCCTGGCCTTCCTCCTGTCCACGCCGGCGGGTATCCTGCTGGGGCTTTATCCGCATTTTGAGCGGCTCGTCTCGGCTTTGTTGGGCTTGTTGCGGCCTCTCTCGCCGCCCGCTTGGATCCCCCTGGCCATCCTCTGGTTCGGCATCGGCGACGCGCCGGCGATTTTCATCATCTTTATCGGCACCTTTTTCTCGTTGCTGGTGGGCGTCATGGCCGCCACCCGCGCGCTCGATCCACAATGGCTGGGGGTGGCGCTCACCCTGGGCGCCTCCCGCCGCCAGACGCTGCGCCATGTCGTCTTGCCCGGCTTGTTGCCGGCTCTGCTCACCCAGGCGCGCATCGGGCTCGCGCTGGCCTGGATGTGCGTCATCGCTGCCGAGATGGTCGCCGTGCGCCGGGGCATCGGCTTTATGATGAGCGAGGCGCGCAACCTCTTTCGCACCGAGGATGTCATGGTGGGCATGGTGGTCATCGGCCTGGTGGGCCTGGGCAGCGATCGCCTGCTGGGGCTGCTGGAGCGACGTTGGTGTCGTTGGCGCGTGGGGTTGAGCCCAGCACAACTGTACGGCGACGCGGAGGAGAAGGGACGGTGAGCTTTTTAGAGCTGCGCGCCGTCAGCCAAGAGTTTGCCAGCGATGCCGGGCCGGTCCTAGCCCTTCAAGGGCTCTCTTTTTCCGTATCCAAGGGCGAGTTCGTCGCCTTGTTGGGCCCCAGCGGCTGCGGCAAGAGCACCTGTCTGCGCTTGATCGCCGGCCTGGAGCAGCCGACCGCTGGGCGCATCCTGTTGGCAGGGCGAGAGGTGCGGGGGTGCGGTTCCGAGCACGAGGGCGACGGCGCCCGCACGTTGATCTTTCAGCGCCCCAGCCTCTTCCCTTGGCTGACCGCCGCCGAGAACGTGGCCTTTGGGCTGCGCATACGGGGCTGGGGCCGAAGAGAACGCCTGGCCGCCGCGCATAGGGCTTTGGCCGAGATGGGCCTGGCCACTGCCGCCAATCTCTTCCCCCATCAACTTTCCGGCGGGATGCAACAACGGGTGGCCTTAGCGCGGGCGCTGATCTTGAATCCCGCTGTAGTGCTCATGGACGAGCCCCTGAGCGCCACCGACGCCTTGTTGCGCTCTCGCCTGCAACTCCAGATCCACCAAGCCTGCGTGGGGAGAACGGTGTTGTTCGTCACCCATAGCATCCGCGAGGCGCTGGTGCTGGCCGACCGTATCCTGATCCTGACCCACCAGCCGGGCCGCGTGCGCCGAGAGATCACGCCGCCGGGGCGGCCGCCGCGCGCGCCGGATGCGGCGCTGTTGACGTTGGAAAGAGAGATCGAAGGCGAGTTGATGGAAGAGGTGTTCGAATCTATTAGGGCTCCATCGGGCGCTGGCGCTCCGCCCTGATTCAGAGCATAATAGCGCCAACACATGCTCATGGAGGAAGCCGATGTACCGCGAATTGGCCGGTTATTTCCCCATTATGCCCACCGCCTACCGCGAGGATGGCGAGATCGACCTGGCAAGCATGCGCCGCCTGACCGAATACCTCATCGAAAACGGCGCTCAAGGCATGTCGCCCAACGGCGGCGATTCGGAGGGTCGCTATCTCAAAGAAGAGGAGCGCATGCGTTCGCTGGAAGTTATCTTGGAGACGAACAACGGCCGCAGGCCGGTGTTGGCCGGCACCACCGCCCATACGGTGGAGGAAGCCGCACGGCTCACCAAACACGCTCAGCGCGCCGGCGCCGATGCCGTGTTCGTCATGCCCACCTGGGAGGCCTGGGTCTCGGCGGAAAAGGCGGGTGGCGGCGAGGCTCAGGGCATGTCGCACGACGAAATGCTCGCCGCCTACGATCAGATCATCGATGGCACCGATATCCCCATCATGATCCACGCCATTCGCGGTATGGATCTCGATTTTATGCAGACGATGATCGAACGCTTTCCGACGGTCAAATATATCAAAGAAGAGACCACCCACGGCCCGCGTCTGCGCCAATATCTGCGCGAGCTAGGCGACAAGGTCAAGATCTTTGGCCCTGGGCTGCACTACCCAGCGGAGTTGGAATGGGGGGCGATGGGCGTCATGCCCAGTTGCTGCGCGCCTTACACCCATGCGCGCATCTTTGAGCTGGCCCGCATGGGCTATCACGACCTGGCACGCCGCGAATGGAACCGCATGTTGCCGCTGGTCTTTTGGCGCTGGCACACCTCTTCCCAAGAGGCAGGCAAGCTCTACCTCAAACATATGGGCGTGTTCGAGACCACGTATGTGCGCCCTAACTTTGGCCAGCTTAGGCTGGATGAAGACGACCGGCTGGAAATGCTCAAGGTTTTAGAGATGATGGGCGGTCCGCCCTACTGAAAAATCCCAAAAGATATCCCAAGTC
The DNA here is from genome assembly GCA_014360745.1 of Chloroflexota bacterium. Lineage (GTDB taxonomy): Bacteria > Chloroflexota > Anaerolineae > UBA1429 > UBA1429 > JACIWY01. The sequence goes on along the minus strand of JACIWY010000106.1, from coordinate 253 downwards.
GGTTTGGAAACAAGGGGCCGCAATAGAACATACATTCTATTACGGCCTTGTTTTTGCAACTTGTGGGCTCGATCGCGTGTCCTACAAAACGAGTGGGGGTATGTCCCTCGGCCGGGCGGATCGAGATCTCGGGGGCGCCACCGCCAACGATGCGGGGAAAGCCCGGGCGTTCGAGGCGCGGGGCCGGAGCCGCAGCTTGCCAGGCTGGACAAAAGGCGCTCCCCAGCCTAGAATGCCGCTCGGTATATGTCGT